>JAIBAJ010000023.1 GCA_019695265.1 Bacteroidia bacterium
AGGCCTAAGTTTAAACAATCCATCATTGCTTTTTTATTAAAATCGGAAAATGTAACCGAATCCGAGAAAGCTGAATTGCGAAAGCTGGAAGCTAAGTAGGGGCATAAGAAAAAGTCGACGGGGAAGAATCGATAATTATTTTAAATACTAGTATGCGGGCCCCCTCCGCCCAACCAATGTAGTATTAAACCCCAAAAAACCTGCACGGGCGTTCGGGTCACGCTATCGGCTGTAGTCCTCGTCCCACTAGGCTAAAGCCGTAGTGGTCCTGTGGGCTACTTGCCTCTATCGTTGCCCGATGCGCAACCTCCCCGGATAATTTCCTTCCCAACATGTCATGGTATCTATCAGGCTTGGGCAACGAATTCATGGTGCTATAACCCAATTGGGCTTTAGGAATATACAAATAAACATAGCGAACTGCCAGAGAAAACAAGTTCTTAAGAAATTAAATTAAAAAGCTTTAGCACTTTTAAGCAGTTCCAAATTAAGAAATAGAACAAATGCTATATCGGGAACTATCATTTGTAAATACCAATGAAATAGAATTTTAGGCTAATTTCCCGGGAAAACATAAGCGTAAAATTGGACTATCCACAGTGTCCAAATAGCATCAAAAACCGTTATTAACACACTGAATATAAATAAGTTGAAAACCATTGTTCAACCCTATTGGAGTTTTTTATAGGAAAGATCCGTTTGTATGAATCCATATAAGGGAATATTCGCCTAATCCTCTATATCAATATTCATTTTATGCAAGAACCTATGAATCAATGGAGCAAACATCACCGCTGCCATAGTTAAAAAGGCCACCCCACTAAATAAAGCATAAAAGGAAGCAAAAATTTTGGAGGCATCCGTTTGCATGGGATTAACAGGGCCCATACCGGTAAGTATCATCGAGGCATTTAATAAACTATCTATCCATCCCAAACCACCTAAGTAATGGTAACCAACTATACCAATTCCTAATGAAACACCTAATAATAATAAGGAATATAAAACAAATTTTAGCTGGCGCTGAACATACTTCCTCGAACTAGCCAGTGGCCTTTTTGAATGTTCAAACATGAATATTATTGCCAGTTTTCGCTGCTCCTGTAAACTGTTCCTTTAAAAACTGCAACCATCTGTTGGTCTTGGTTTGTAATGGTAACCTGATAAATTCCGATTTTCTCTGATAAACTAATTTCCTCAGCTTTAGCAACCAATTCCTCTCCTTCCGAAACTTTATGTAAATAAGAAATATTATTATCAATAGAAAATGCTTTGCGACCTCTAGAATTTGAGGCAAAGGCAAAAGCACTATCTGCCAATGAAAAACTTACTCCTCCATGTAAAATCCCAAATCCATTTAACATCTCTTTCTTCACCTTCATCTTCAAAACACATTTTCCCGGTTCAACTAAAACTTTCTGTATACCCAACCATTGACTAAATGGGTCGTTTCCCAGCATTTTCTCTACAACTTCTTGCGCAACATAATGCTTGTGCTGTTCTTGAATCATTAATTTCATAGGAATCTATTTTGTTAGTTATAACTACCAATGAATGTTTTTGTTTCCTTTCGCCAACTTTTTTAACAAAATACTTGGTCTATATCGATCTTCACCATATTCGTCGAACAAAAACTGCAAATTACTTAATACCTTTTCCCAACCAATTTCCTCCCCCCATTTCAGTAATCCTTTAGGATAGTTAACTCCTTTTTGAATAGCCAAATCCAAATCTCCTGGCGAAGCAATACCTAAATAATAGGCTTCAACTGCCTCATTAATTAACATGGAAATAACCCGCATAAATATCTCCTTCCCCAATTCCACATCTTCTTTTGGAACCGGTTTGGATTCTTGTTCGCCATAAGAATAATAACCTCGACCGGTTTTAACTCCAAAAAATCCGGATTCAAACAACCTTTGCTGGGTTATAGATGGCTTAAACCTTGGCTCATAAAAAAACTGAGTCCATACACTTTCCGTTACCCGGTAATTAATATCATTCCCAATAAAATCCATTAGTTCAAATGGCCCCATTTTAAATCCACCAAATGTTTTCAAAGACCAATCTATGGTAGCATAATCCGCAATTTGTTCTTCTGCTATACGAATCGATTCGCTGTAATAACTCCTGGCTACCCTGTTCACAATAAATCCGGGTGTATCCTTGGTAAGCACTACACTCTTGCCCCATGACTTGATTAATTGAACAGAAAATTCAATGGACTCTTGGGAGGTCATTAACCCAGGTATAACCTCAACCAATGGCATAATAGTGGCCGGATTGAAAAAATGAATTCCAATAAACCGTTCCGAACTTTGAAGCGAAGACGATAAAGAGGCAATAGATAAACTGGAAGTATTGGTTGCTAAAATACAGTTAGAACTAACCACTTTTTCCAAATCAGAAAACAGGGCTTTCTTAATCTCCTTAATCTCGACAATGGCTTCTATAACCAATTCGCAATCTGACAACTGTTCAAGAGTGGTACAAAACTCCAAATTACTTACTGTGGCTTGCATAGTAGCCTGGGTAATTTTCGCCTTATCCACCAATTTCTGTAGTCCTGAAATAATTGCCTTTTCAGCCTTTTCCAGTTGTTTGGTATCTAAATCAAAAACTTTGGTAACACATCCATTTTGGGCTGCAACCTGAGCAATCCCCGACCCCATGGCACCACTGCCAATAACTCCAATTACCATCCTTATTCTCCTTTAAATACAGGTTTTCTTTTCTCTAAAAAGGCCCTAACACCTTCTGAATAATCATAACTATTCCCAGCTTTTAATTGCATTTCCTCCTCCATATCCAATTGCTCCTTTAAATCATTATTATAGGAAGCATTTAGCAATCGTTTGGTATAGCCAATGCCTGCCGTTGGCATTTGAGCAAGCCTGGCGGCAAGCTTAAAAGCCTCATTTAATAATTCCGTATCGTCCACAACCTTGTAAATTAAACCCAAGCGTTCAGCCTCTTCTGAACTTATTTTCTCTCCGGTAAACATCAAGGCAGTCGCTTTCTGCATTCCAATGATACGTGGAAGAAAAAAAGTACCTCCGCTATCAGGTATTAATCCAATATTTACAAAACTCTGAATAAAGCTGGAAGACTTGCCAGCAAAAACTAAATCACAACAAAAAGCCAGATTAGCACCTGCTCCGGCTGCTACTCCATTTACTGCCGCAATAACCGGCTTCTCTATGCTTCTTATTTTTAATACGATTGGATTGTAATGCTCCCTAACGAATGTATCAATTTTTGCGCTTGGATCAGTCGCCTCAGCTAAATCCTGCCCGGCACAAAAACCACGTCCGGAACCTGTAATTAATACCGCTCTTACTTCCTTATTGTTCGATGCTTCATCCAAGGCTTCTTGCAATGAAAGCGCAGTTTCACGGTTTATACTATTAAGTACATCCGGACGATTAAACGTTAGGGTCAATACCCCGTTGTTAAGTTCTTTTAATATTGACATTTGCTATAGTTTGAAATATTATGCTCGTAAATAAAAATCTTCACCCATACCAAAAAGGTCCTTAATGACCACCTTCTCTCCATTCGATTTTCTCAGGTATCCGGTAAAAAAACCATAAGGACCTTCGTACTTACTTTTTAAAAGTATTAAATTCAAATTAACGGATGTATGAATCACCGGTTTGAATACCAAATTAACCCAATCAAATTCATCCGTTATTTTCCATTCTCCTTTTACTCCTTCCGGACGTGAAACTTGAATTGGTGGCAAAGGATGCAATTCTCCATTGAACCATAAACAATTCTCATTGTATTTATCTTGTTCAATAACCTGATTATTAGTTAAATTAAACCCAATTAGTTGATTCTCCTCTGTCCTTCCCATTCCTGTTACCCAATCGTATTCGGTTGGATAAGGATAATATCCTTTATGATCATCCAGTATTAATTGTGAATTCTCCTCCTGAAAATCCAAACTCCAATCATCCATCTTCAAATAACCCTTCATAGGCATTAGGCATTTATGCGAATACATAACCCTGCCAGCAGAAAATGGATTACAAACCACCATAGGCGTATATTCTGAGACTGAATGATAACCATGAAATTCTGCCTCCACATTGGGCATACCCCGAAATCCACGAATGGATGCTTTCAATTTTAGCTTGTTCGAATCTAAATCATGACAAGCTTCCAAATTAAAGTTATTACTCGAATAGCTGGCTATTGTATTTCCATAAAGGCTGGATGGAACAGTCAAATCCCAACTTGCTACCTTCTTTTCATACTTAGTCTTTTTGTTGCCTTGAATATCATAAACAATAAACTGTGCCAATGAAACTTTTTTGGCATTATAGATGGCAACCATGATAAAATAGCCCTTCCCCATTATTTGAAAAGCCTGCCACTCTCTCAGTTGCAGTGATTTCAAAAAATTGGGTAATGGCAAAACATAAGGATTCGGGTAATCCAAAAGATTTGCTTCCTTCACCGGAGTGTTAAAACATCCCAGTTGGTATTTACCCTGTTCAACCAATCGGCTAGGAGCCTGAGTTATGGTACGTGGGATGTAGGACATGCTATTTTTGTAAACAACAAATTAAATGAATGTTTGGCTTCGGCATTTTTTAACAATGGTTTTTTTTTGAACCAATAATCCTACTTTCGCACCACAAATTTTTAAAATGAATACTCGTTTACTTCTTGGAATTTCTGCTTCTTTATTCTTGTTTTCCTGCGGCGGAAATTCAACCGACCCAAACCAGGCTATTCAAAAGCAGGCCCAAACCTTTCTAGACTCCTACAACACTGATTATCAAAAACTTTACGCTATCTCCTCAGAGGCGGATTGGAAATTAGCTACCTATATCGTTCCGGGTGATACGCTGTCGCAGCACGAAGCCGATATGGCAGGAAAAGCCCTTGCCAAATTTACCGGTAGCAAGGCTAATATTGATTCAGCTAAAAAATACCTGGCCATCAAAGATCAATTAACTCCTTTGCAAACTAAACAATTTGAAACCATTTTATTTAATGCTGGAAGCAACCCCGAAACAGCCAGTGAAATTGTTGCACAGCGTATTTCTGCCACTAACAAACAAACCAACTTGTTGTATGGATATAAATTCACTTTGGATAAAAAACCTGTAACAACCGGAGAAATTGACGACGTACTCCGAACGTCCAAAGACCTGACTAAAAGATTAAAAGCTTGGACGGCCAGTAAAGAAGTTGGAAAAGTTCTTAAACCCGGCCTAATTGATCTTCAAAAACTCCGTAACGAAAGTGTTAAACCTTTAGATTATAAAGATTTTTTCGATTACCAGGCTCATGAATATGGCATGACCGGCGAAGAAATGGTTGCCCTTACCCGCCAGTTTGTGAAAGAAGTTTGGCCACTATACCGGGAATTGCATACCTGGACCCGATACGAATTAGCTGCACGATACAAACAACCGGTTCCTGATGAAATACCTGCACATTGGCTGCCCAATCGCTGGGGACAAGATTGGAGCGAATTGGTTGAAGTGAAAGGTCTAAGCATCGATTCAGTGCTAAAAGCAAAAGGAACAGATTGGATGGTGCATAAAGGGGAAGATTTTTACAAAAGCATTGGATTCAATGCCCTTCCTAAATCCTTCTATGAAAAAAGCAGCTTGTATCCGGTTTCCGCCGATTCATCTTATTCTAAAAACAACCATGCTTCGGCTTGGCACATGGACCTAAAAGAAGATGTTCGAAGCCTTATGAGCATTACTCCTACAACCGATTATTGGGGAACAATCTTACATGAATTTGGACATATCTATTATTATATGGCCTATTCAAATCCAAATGTTCCTCTTATTTTAAGAAGTGGGGCTAACCGTGGCTACCACGAAGCCTTCGGTACTATGATGGGATTGGCTTCTCTTCAAAAACCTTTCCTTGAAAGCGTTGAATTGATTAAACCGGGTTTGAAAACCGACGACACTCTTAAACTTTTGAATGAGGCACTTTCATACATCGTCGTTATTCCTTGGGGTGCCGGGGTTATGACCGAATTTGAATATGCCTTGTATGGCCAAAACCTCTCCCCCGATCAATACAACCAAAAATGGTGGGAATTGGTAAAAAAATACCAGGGAATTGTTCCTCCTTCTGCTAGAGGTGAAGAATTTTGCGATGCTGCTACCAAAACCCATATCAACGATGATCCGGCTCAATATTACGACTACGCAATTGCCAATATCCTACTTTTCCAATTCCATACTTACATTGCCAAAAACATCCTAAAACAGGATCCTCATGCTACTAACTATTGGGGAAATAAAGAAGTTGGAGCATTCCTTCAAAAAGTAATGGCTCCTGGAGCAAGTGTTGACTGGAGAGCTCACCTGAAGGAATGTATTGGATCTGAAATGAGTGCAAAAGACATGGTGGATTATTTCCAACCGCTCATGGTGTACCTGAAAAAAGCTAACCAAGGCAGAAAATACGCTTTACCCGAATCACTCTAATTATTCCAACCCTTAACCTCCTCTTATTTTTCTAATTCTCTGAACCAATCATGAGTATTTCTAAACCAATTCCAACCCTAGCTGACATGCGGGAAACCGCCGATTTTCTTAGATCAAAAATTTCTGCCGATCCCGAAGTTGGAATTATTCTAGGTTCCGGACTTGGAGGCTTGGTAAAAGAAATTTCCATCGAAATTGCCATCCCCTACGAAGAAATTCCAAACTTTCCGGTATCAACAGTAGAAGGACATTCCGGCAAATTAATTTTTGGCCGCTTAGGTGGTAAATTCATCATGGCTATGCAAGGCCGTTTTCATTTCTACGAAGGCTATACCATGCAACAATGTACCTTTCCGGTTAGGGTTATGAAATTTTTAGGCGTAAAAAACCTATTGGTGTCCAATGCCAGCGGCGGGGTTAACCTGAATTTCAGAGTAGGAGATTTGATGATTTTAACCGATCATATCAATCTGTTCCCAACCAATCCGCTTATGGGTCCTAATATAGCTGAACTTGGCCCCCGTTTCCCCGATATGAGCGAAGCCTACAGTAAAGTTCTGGTGGCAAAAGCGGAATCCATCGCAGAAAGAAATGGAATCAAAGTACAAAAAGGAGTTTATGCGGGTTTATCAGGCCCTTGTTTTGAAACCCCGGCCGAATACAAATATGTTCGTTCCATTGGTGCCGATGCCGTTGGTATGAGCACCGTACCCGAAGTAATTGTTGCTCGCCATGGCGGAACTCCGGTGTTTGCAATAAGTATCATAACCGATATGGGTGTAGGTGCCGAAGCCGGTGATGTTTCCCACGAAGATGTTATCCAGGTAGCCAATAGCGCTGAACCTAAAATGACCCTGATTATGAAAGAGTTAATCACTGAACTTTAATATCCTCCAAACCCTTCCACCGTGAATTCTGCCCTTACCGAAACTCATTTTAACTTTCCCGGTCAAACCGCATTCTACAAAGGTAAAGTCCGGGATGTATACACTATTAACAACGAATTGCTGATTATGGTCGCCACTGACCGTATCTCAGCTTTTGATGTTGTTTTGCCTAAAGGAATTCCATCCAAAGGCCAAGTTCTAAACCAGGTTGCCGGTTACTTCCTCCAAAATACCAAGGAAGTAGCTCCCAATTGGTTAATCGCTCAACCCGATCCCATCGTTTCTATCGGCTATCTGTGCCAACCCGTTAAAGTGGAAATGGTTATACGTGGCTATTTGGCAGGTCATTCAGCCAGGGAATATAATCTGGGAAAACGAACTATTTGCGGTGTTACAATGCCCGATGGCATGAAAGAAAATCAGCAATTTCTGAAACCCATTATTACCCCAACCACCAAAGCCGATGCCGGTCACGACCAGGACATTTCCCGTGAAGCTATTTTGGCTCAAGGCCTGGTTCCCGAAGCAGATTATTTGCAAATGGAAGAATATACCCGTAACCTCTTTGCTAAAGGAACTGAAATGGCCGCCCTCCGCGATTTAATCCTGGTCGATACCAAATACGAATTCGGACTGCGAAACGGAAAAGTGGTTTTAATGGACGAAATTCATACCCCCGATTCCTCCCGCTATTTCATCAAATCAAGCTATGAGCAAACCCTGCTCAACAATGAATCCCCTAAACAGCTTAGCAAAGAGTTTGTTAGACAATGGCTGATCGAAAATGGGTTTCAAGGAAAAGAAGGCCAACAAATTCCGTCGATGTCCGACGATTGGGTGCAAACCATTTCGAATCGTTATGTGGAATTGTTTGAAAAAGTAACAGGAAATACCTTTGTTTCGGCTTCATCAGGGCATATTGCCGACCGTGTGGAAACCAATATTAGGGAATGGTTAAAGAAAAACTATTAAGTATTTCGACAATTGTCCAAACTAAAATTCAATTACTCGGTATAAAAGCTGTTTTAAACTTTTAGGTGTTGATTATTGCCAACAAACATACCGAAATGATAGATGAATTAAGTTCACTTTTGCCTTGGAGAAGTGGCCTTATGCCTAAATTTTTATCTATTGTCCTGTTTGTTTCCCTTCTATTTGTTGGCGGCCATTCCTATTCTCAAGGTAAAATTCTGCTAACTATTATCGATGGCGAATCCAATTTACCTATTCCCGATGCCAAAGTGGATATTTTTAAGGCCGGGAAATTGGTTCGGTCGGCTGTAACCAGCGAAAATGGAAAAATTACCATCGAAATTACCGATGTAGACGAAATGGATTTGGTGGTTTCTAAAGCCGGTTACAACAAGCTGATGATTTGCGAATTGCAGATTAAAAACAAAAAGAAAGCCGAGGTTTTCGGAGCCCTTTCTAAAGGTAGTGCTTTGCAATATGCCAAAGGTTCATACTTGTTAAAACAAAAGAAAAAAGTAATGAAAACCAGTAAGCGCGCTTTTGCCAGGTTCTAATTGCGATTATTTGTTTTTTTTATTTGGCGGGTCCCATTCGCTCCAAACTTTTCGGTAAAACCTAAAACTTATCAAGGCTCATGGTCGGGCTATACGTTCCAAGTCCTCGCCCCGAAAGGGTTCGGGGCTGTGGGCTTTCCACTTCTATCCCTACCCGGGGTGCAAGCCCAAAATGACCTGCAAGAAACGAAGCTTAAGCTGTTCTTTGTTTTTTCTGCATTTCAAAAGAAAGGTAATTCCAAAGTTCTTTAAAAAAACAGTCTATTACTTTTTAGAGAATTGCATTGGCTTGAACCAATGCAAAATCAGTATAACCCAATTATGGTGAAGCCAAATTGAAGTATAAAAGATTTGCAATCGGTATTCAAAACATCCATAAACCACTACACCCGGAACCTGTTGATGGCTGTTGGGGCTTGCACCCCGGGCAACGATTGAGCCAAGTAGCCCACAGCAGCCCTCAGCCCTTAGGCGGAGGGTGGCGAGGACTACAGGCGAAAGCGTGACCCGAACGCCTACATGCAGAACTATTGGGTTGGTGCAAACTTTGGTTAGGCGGAGGGGGCCCGCCAAATAGTATTTACAAAAAATAACCCAAAATTTATGAACTTTTTGAAAAGTAATGAAGGAACCATTTTCATAAAAAAGAGTATTAGGCCAATTTTTAAGTAAAAAATAATGGAATATTGTAGACGAACCGGCATGTCAAAATGGGTATTATAGCTCGGTTTTAGTATATTCGCCCCTCAATTTTTAAAATTAAAGCTATCGAAAAAACCTCTACTCATTGATTATCAGGTAATTGAACCGATTTTTTGCATACAAGTCACACGCCCAAATTTTGGACAAAACCTTGTATTGCCATAATGTTTTAAAAATATGTTTGACTTTGTAGAAGGTAAAATAGCTGAAAAAAATCCTGCATTTGCGGTGATTGACTGCCATGGCGTTGGTTATTACCTTCCCATTTCTTTGAATACATTTTCACGAATTCCGGAGAGTGGAACCTTTAAATTGTTTACCCATTTTGTGGTGAGGGAAGATGCCCAATTACTTTACGGATTTGCTGACAGGGAAGAAAGGCAATTGTTTCGACTTCTGATATCGGTAAATGGAGTAGGAAGTGCCACTGCATTGATGATACTTTCAGCCTTGCCACCAGCCGAGCTGATAGGCATCATTGCATCGGGAAATGATGTTGCATTGCGGGCTATAAAAGGAGTTGGTCCTAAAACTGCCCAGCGAATTATTATTGAATTAAAAGATAAAGTTGGAAAAACAGGTATTGCTGCCGAACTTTTCCCGCTATCCCAAAATAAATCAAGAGAAGAGGCGTTATCGGCCCTCGTTACCTTAGGATTTAACAAGCAAAATGTGGAGAAATTCCTAGACAAACAATGGAAGGAAAACCCCAATGCACTTGTTGAAGACCTGATACGACTTGGACTTAAATCGCTATAAAAAATTGAAAATTGGCAGCACAAAAAAATAATCTTTCTCTTGTTCCTGTAATAGTGCTTACATTGGCTATTGTGGCAGTTTCTGCTGCAAAAAATCCAAAATCCTATCACAGAATTAAACGGAGTTATGAAAGTTTGATGGAAAGTGTGGCAGTAGACACGCCTGAATCGGATCTTCATTATCCCTTTCCGGATTATAACATTGACCCCAATCCAACGGTTGCTCCCAGCGGCATGCATTTAAATCCACCTTCGAATGTAAAACACGAAGTTGAATTTGACCCTGAAAGCGGCAATTACAACATTACCGATAAAGTGGGCAATATGGATTACCGTCCGCCAACCTACCTCACTTTTGACGAATATCAGGAATACAATGCCCAGCAATCATTAAAAGATTATTGGAAAAAAAGAAGCCAGGCGGAAGATTTGGCCAATCAAAAACCTCTGATTCCCAAGCTTAAAATTGATAGCAAATTATTTGAAGATATTTTCGGCAGCAACACCATTTCGATTAAGCCACAGGGTACTGCAGAACTCATTTTCGGCTTTAACCGATCTAAAATCAACAATCCGAGTTTACCTATTAAACAAAGAAAGGTAACTACCTTCAACTTCGACCAAAAAATTCAGCTAAACGTTACCGGGGAAATCGGAGATAAAATCAAGCTCAATTTTAATTACAATACGGAGGCTACTTTTGATTTTGAAAACCAAATAAAACTTGGTTACACCGGAAAAGAGGATGAGATAATTCAAAAAATTGAATTGGGTAACGTGCAAATGCCAACCAACGGAACCCTTATCAATGGTAGTCAAAGCTTATTTGGAGGTAAAGTAGCTTTGAAATTTGGGAAATTAGGAGTTACCGGATTATTTGCACAACAACGAGGCAAATCTCAAAACATTCAAGTTCAGGGCGGTTCCCAAATTACCCAATTTGATATTCCGGGCGATTCGTATGAAGCTTATAAACACTTCTTCTTATCGCAATATTTCAGAAAGAACTATGACAAATGGTGTAAGGATATCCCATTAATCGGATCACCTATAAACATTACCCGAATAGAGGTTTGGGTAACTAACAAGCAAAGTTCAACTGTTAACACCAGGGATATCGTTTGTTTTATGGACCTTGGAGAAAATCCGGAAAACCTGCACAACAGTACCGTTGGACTTACCTTGCCACAGCCTCAGAATACCGAATATCCGGGCAACAAAACCAACTACCTGTATGATAAAATGTATGGATTTGGAGATGGGATACGAAAATCAGAAAACATAATTAATACCCTCTCTCAATACACCGTTAACGGATTTATCAATTCACAGGATTATGTTTCGGTAAAATCGGCACGTAAGCTGGTTGAAGGAACAGACTTTACTTACAACTCCCGGTTAGGGTATATTTCCTTATCTCAACCCCTCAACCCGGATGAAGTATTAGGGGTTTCGTATCAATACACCATTGGAAACGAAGTATTTCAAGTGGGTGAATTTTCACAAGATGTTTCAGCTTCTACCAATACAGGAACAACTACCACAACCGTTACCCAAGATGCCATCATCTTAAAAATGTTAAAATCAAATTTGATTTTACCCAAATTGCCCACTTGGCATTTGATGATGAAAAACGTTTATAACCTGGGTGCATACAGTTTAAACAAGGAAGATTTTCAATTAAACGTTATTTACGACAATATTAGCACAGGTACCAAAATCAACTTCATACCGGAAGGTAAGCTAAAAGGAATTCCATTGATTCGGGTGCTAAACACCGACAGCCTAAACTTTCAGCTCGACAAAACGCCGGATGGGGTATTTGATTACATTGATGGAATAACCATTAATTCCCAAAAAGGAACAGTTATTTTTCCTGTGGAAGAACCATTTGGTAGTTATTTACGTGAACAATTTGGTGATACACCTGCCGATACAGCCTTAGCCAGCACCTATGTTTTCGAAGAATTATATGATTCAACCCGAACAAAGGCTATTCAAAATCCTTTGAAAAACAGGTTTAGACTGATGGGTAGTTATAAATCTGCCTCCGGTTCCGACATTTCCCTCAATGCCACCAATATTCCTCAAGGTTCGGTTAAAGTTACTAGTGGAGGAGTTCAATTGCAAGAAGGAGTAGATTACTCCGTTGATTATACCTTGGGTCGAGTTAAAATTATTAATCAACAATACCTCAATTCCAATCAGCCTTTAAATATCAGTTTGGAAAGCCAATCTTTGTTCAACATTCAAACCAAACGACTCATAGGTACACGGTTGGATTATAAGTTTTCTAAAGATTTAGCCGTTGGTGCAACTTTAATGAACCTTCAGGAAAGACCACTGACCCAAAAAGTAAATATTGGAGACGAAGCTGTTTCCAATACAGTTTGGGGGGTAGATGGAAATTGGAGAACCGAATCCAGGTTATTAACCAAGTTGGTAGATAAAATACCTTTTATCAATACCAAAGAAACCAGCACCATTAGTTTTGTAGGTGAATTCGCCCAAATAATTCCGGGAAATGCTCCTGCTATTGGTAAAGACGGAACATCCTACATTGACGATTTTGAAGGATCCCAAACCCTCATCGACATTCAAACACCACAAGCCTGGACACTGGCAAGCACCCCACAAGGACAACCGACACTTTTTCCGGAAGCAACAGTGCCTGTAAACGATATCCGTTATGGAATGAACCGGGCCCATTTAGGTTGGTACCAAATCGATGCTTCCGTTTTCTTTCAACAAAATTTACCGAATGGAGCAACAGTTAACGGTTTAAGCGATAACGACTATCGTTCCAACCATTATTCCCGTCAGGTTCTTGAAACAGAGTTGTTTCCAAACAAACAACCCCAATATAACCAGGTAATGAATCTCAACACCCTCGACCTTCATTTTAATCCGAAGGAAAGAGGTCCTTACAATTACGATGTATTGCCACAGCCTGGATTAACTGCCGGTATCGACACCAGCGGCCGATTAAAAGAACCACAATCTCGTTGGGCCGGTATTACCCGCAAAATTGAAACCCCCAACTTCGAAGAAAACAACATCGAATACATACAACTGTGGGTGATGGATCCATATTACTACGACCAATCACACAAGGGTGGTGATATGTACATCAACTTAGGTACCATTTCGGAAGATTTAATGCGTGATGGTAAATACTCCTATGAAAATGGTTTAAGCACCACGGTAAACAACCTCGATGTGGATTCATCCAAATGGGGTTATGTTCCTGCACCTAATGCCAATGCCGCCAGTATTTTTGTTTTCGATAACGATCCGGATTCCAGAACCCAACAAGACGTAGGAACTGATGGATTAAGCGATGAAAAAGAAAGATTATTCTTTAATAACAACTTCTTACAATTAATCAAATCAAACTTTGGGGAAAACTCCGGTGCCTATATCAAAGCTTTGGCTGACCCATCTACCGACGATTACCGATTTTACCTGGATAATTCCTACAATGACTATACCGCTTCTATCATTCAGCGCTACCAAGGATTTAATGGATACGAAGGAAATTCTCCGGTTATTACATCGGGTGGCGTAACAGGTTCTTATCAAACCACCCCTAACCTGGAGGATATCAACCGAGATAATACCATTGAACAAACTGAGCAATATTACCAATACAAAATCAGCCTTCGTCCCCAAGATTTAGTTGTTGGAAAAAACTATATTACTGACAAGGTGGTGGCTACCGGAAAATTGGATAATAACCAACCCAAAGATGTAACCTGGTACCAATTCAAAATTCCGGTTCGTAAACCGGAAAAAGTAATTGGGGAAATTGGGGACTATCGTTCCATCCGATTTATCAGAACCTTCCTAAAAAACTTTGAAGACAGTGTGACTATTCGTTTCGGAAAATTTCAATTGGTTAGAGGTGAATGGAGAAAATTTGAAGAAAGTTTAGAAGAACCCGGAGAACAAGTTTCAAACGACTTCCCTAACGGCTCCCCATTCGATTTGAACTATGTTAATATCGAAGAAAACGGAAATAGAGTTCCTATCAAATATAAACTACCTCCGGGAATTGAACAACAACAAGCACTAAGCACAACCCAAACCCGGAGATTGAATGAGCAATCACTTGCATTAACCGTATGTGAGCTTCCCGATGGAGTTTCAAAGGCCGCTTTTAGAACCATGGGAATCGATACCCGAACCTACAAACACTTTAAAATGTTTGTACACGCTGAAAAATATGGGACTCAGGAAATTAATGATGGAGACCTCCGTGCCTTTGTTCGTTTCGGTACAGACTTTACTTCCAACTACTACGAGTATGAAATCCCGCTTAAGTTTACACCTTGGGGTTCGGAGACTGATACAGAAATCTGGCCAAGTCAAAATGAATTCGATTTCGACTTTAGTGTATTAACCGATGCAAAAAAACAATTGCTCAATTCTGGTCAAAACCTGGCGGAGGAATCTCAACCTATTCCGCATGGAAATAACTTTATTCGAATAAAAGGAACACCTAACCTGGGTAATATTAAGATTGTAATGGTGGGCGTTCGAAATCCGAAAAAAACATCCAAAACACCCACCGACGATGGAAAAGACAAATGCGCCATTCTTTGGTTTGATGAAATGCGCTTAACCGAATTTATGAATAACGCAGGTTGGGCTACCAATTTACAGCTTCAAACCAAACTGGCCGACTTTGCCAACATCACTGCAACAGGTCATATTGAAACCGTAGGGTGGGGACAAATTCAAGAAAAAGTTTCAGAAAGAAACAGAGAAGATCTGGTTCAATACGATGTGGCAGGAACATTTAATTTGGATAAATTCTTCCCAAAAAATTTCGGATTAAAGGTACCCATGTACCTGGCACAAGGCGAAACCTGGATTACTCCGTATTTTAGCCCACTTCAACCCGACCTTCTTTTATCCGATTATCTCAATAGCATTCAAAATCCGGAAGAAAAAAAGTATATCAAAGAAGCATCCATCGACTACACCATTCGGAGAGGTATCAACTTTACCAATGTACAAAAACAAAAAAGTCCCAATAAAAAGAAATCCTATCCGTGGGACATTTCAAACATAAGCTTAACCTATGCTTATAATGAAACCAAACAACGGAATTTCACCTACGAATACAAAAACCTTTACCAATGGAAGGGTGCTATAACCTATAATTACAACCTCCAAAGCAAAAACCTTAAACCATTCCCCAAGCTTAAACTGCTGAAGAAAATAATGGATGGTATTGAAGCCAACAAAAAAGAAAAAGAAAATGATGCAAAAGGATTCTTAGATAGTGTTAAACGCAGTGGAAAAACTCCTAAAGCAGAATTGAAAGACATCGAAGCAGAGTATCTAAAAAGGAAAAAGAAGCGAGAAAACTTTGCCAAATTCTCAAAAAATTTCCAAAAGTCAGGCTGGTGGAAACCTATTAAGGATATCAATTTCACCCTCTTGCCTTCCAATTTCAGCTTTAATTCAGCCCTCGACAGACAATACAACGAGAGTTTACCGAGGAACACCTCACAATTTGCTGATATTCAAGTTTCTCCTCAATTATTCAAGAATTTTATTTGGCAAAGAGTTTATTCGTTTAAATGGGATTTAACCAAATCACTCTCCTTCGATTATACCGCTACCAATAACAGCCGTATCGATGAAGATGGTTACCGAATTAACAAAGACTCCAGCTATTACAAAACCCAAAAAGACAGTATTTGGAAAAACCTTTCCCGAGGTGGAAGAAATACCCAATTCCACCATACCGGAAATGTTACTTATGCCTTACCAATTAACAAATTCCCAATTACCGATTGGATTACCTCCCAAGTGCAATATACAGTGAATTACGACTGGACTGCCCCTTCACAATCGGTGGTTAATGTTTTGGGTAATTCCATTCAAAATTCAAGGACTAAATCCATCAACGGTAATTTCAATTTTGTAAACCTGTACAACAAAGTAGGCTTCTTGAAGAAAGCCAACCAGCCACCACCTAAAAATCAGAAAAAAGATATTAAACCTAAGGAAACAAAAACTCCTGGAAAAGAGGCAGTGCAAGACAGTACCAAAAAGAAAAAAGCCAACTTCACTCCATTTCTAAATTCAGGTTTGCGTTTCTTGATGATGGTTCGAAGTGCAGGATTTGATTATAGCGAACAAGAAGGAATTTTATTACCGGGTTTTAAGCCAACACCCAGTCTTTTTGGAAATAGCTTTTCCGGAACTACTGCTCCGGGTTGGGAATTTGTTTTTGGTTCACAAAATGAAAACCAGCTCAAATCCAGAGCTAGAGAAAACAACTGGCTGGTTACCGATCCCAATCTGAACAATAAATTTACCAAAACCTATACCTCTACCTTCAACGCAAGGTCTACCATTGAACCTATCCCCGGTTTCAAAATTGACCTGACAGCCACCCGAAACTATTCCAGAAGTAAAAGTGAATTTTACCGATGGGATGAAGAAATTAACGATTTTAATTCATTTGGCTCTCAGGAAATGGGTAATTACAACGTTTCAATTATTTCAGCATCTACAGCATTTGGAAAAAACAAACTAAATTCTTCCAACAGCAATCAGGTTTATGAAGAATTTAGAAGCAACCTCCTACCAACTGCTCAAGCCTATGCTTCTAAAAACCCTAATTCACTTGGGAATCATGAAGTTTTTAGCGATTTCCCAAAAGGTTATGGAAAAACACAACAAGATGTATTAATTAATTCCTTCTTAACTACTTATACCGGAAGCAAAACCAGAGGCGGATCTAACTTCCCCAATATTCCAATGCCAAACTGGAGGGTAAATTATGACGGATTAATGAAAATTGGATTTATCAAAAACCTATTCAAAAACTTTACTTTAAGCCATCAATACCGAAGCACCTATTCTGTTAACTCATTTACAACTAACCTGCTTGCCAGAGATTCCCTGGGCTCTCCTATTGCTATGGACAGCTCCCATAACTATATAGCAAGTAGTTACATTCCTCAGGTATCTATTACTGAACAATTTAGTCCATTCATTGGGGTTGATATGACCTGGCAAAATAGCCTTACCAATAAATTTGAGTACAAAAAAGGCAGAACCTTAAGTTTAAGTACAGTCAATAATCAGCTTACCGAAGTTCAAACCAGTGAAATTTCTATAGGCGCTGGTTATCGCTTTAAAAATGTAGTATTTCCTATACGCTTTGGTAAAAACCAGAAAAAACCCAAAAGCGATGTGAACCTTAAAGCCGATGTGGCATTCCGAAATAACCAAACCGTTATTCACCGAATTGTTGAAGGAACCAACCAGGCCTCTGCCGGTCAACAAATCATTAGCATAAAAATATCAGCCGACTACGTCTTAAGTGAAAAAGTAACCTTACGGGCATTCTACGATCAAACCATTACCAAGCCGGTAGTATCCTCTTCCTTTCCAACCAACAATGCCAATGGTGGAATTAGTTTAAGGCTTAATTTGGCTCAATAATCGCATTGAAAATAGTAACAATCCCATGCTGATGAGATTCCTTTTCTTCCTTTTTCTGTTGCCTGGTATAGCCCTTGCACAAGAAATCCCCATTAAAATCAAAAGCGAACTATACGATTCTGACGGATTAACTCCTGAATTTCACAAAGGCAGAAGAGATGCCCTTCGAGCTCTTATGCCCGAAGGCAGTGTAGCCATTTTCTTTGCCAACCCTGTTCGTAACAGAAACAATGATGTGGATTATGAATATGCTCAAAACCCCGACTTCTATTACCTAACCGGTTTAATGGAACCCAATGCTGTGGTATTAATTTTTAAGGATGAAGTTACCATTGATGGTGTAAAAACCAAAGAAATCATTTTTGTCCAAGACCGTAACCCAAAAAGGGAAACATGGGAAGGAAAACGACTCGGAAAAGAAGGTGTCCGAACCAAATTAGGATTTGCCGAGGTGCGTTTAAATTCAGAATTTGAATCCACTAAAATAGATTTCAAAAGCTTTAAAACCATCCTACCACCCTTCAACTTCCGTGATATCCGAAACGAAGAAGGAGATGGAGATTTATACGATCTATGGAAAACATTCGAATCAACTACCGAGAAATTGGGCGAACTGAAAAATTTTAAACTTCAGGAAGAACTCATGTCCCAATTAAGGATGTATAAACAACCGGAAGAATTAACCTTACTGAGAAAAGCTATCTCTATTACGTGTGAGGCAGAAAATCAATTGATGCGAGCCGCCAAACCTAACATGACTGAGTACCAAAGTGAAGCCATAGTTGAATTTTTCTTCAAACACCGTGGAGCAGAATTTGAAGGTTATCCATCTATTTTAGGCAGTGGGGAAAACAGTTGCGTTCTGCATTACAATACCAATCGTAAACGCTTTGAAAATGGAGACCTGCTACTGTCTGATGTGGGCGCTGAATACCATGGCTACACCGCAGATGTAACCCGAACCTTTCCGGTAAACGGCAAATTCTCGCCCGAACAACGAATCATATACAACCTTGTTTTAGAAGCTCAAACTCAAGGAATCAATGCCTGCTTATCGGGCAATGGATTTTGGGATCCCCACAAAGCTGCTGCCCAAGTAATAGGCAAAGGACTTAAGAAACTTGGAATAATCAAAGATGAATCAGAATATAGAAAATACTTTATTCATGGCACTTCACATTACCTTGGTTTAGATGTTCATGACCTTGGTTTATATGGCCCATTAGAACCCGGACAAGTTATCACCGTTGAACCGGGCATCTATATTCCCGAAGGGTCTGACTGCGACCCCAAATGGTGGAATATTGGCATCCGAATTGAAGATGATATCCTAATTACAAACTCACAACCCGAAAACCTCTCTGCCGGAAGTCCCCGAACTATTGAAGAAATTGAAGCCATTATGCAACTCCAAAGCCCCTTTAAAGACTTAGAATAATCATGCAAAGGCTTGGAAATAAAAAATTTCAACCAAAAATCGAGGACTTTCGAAAAAATACTACTTTTGCATTCCCAAACGGAGGGTATAGCTCAGTCGGTTAGAGCGTCAGATTGTGGTCCTGAAGGCCGTGGGTTCAAATCCCATTACCCTCCCTAAAAACAAAAAATCCTTATGCATTGCATAGGGATTTTTTGTTTTAGTCTAGGTTGAAATGGCTAAATCGCTAGCCCATTCCATTCATCCTTTTACTGATTGCAAATCTGTAAAAATCCAATTTTAACCCAAATTCTGCGATACTTTACCAAAACAGCTTCTATACCGGCATATACCAATGTAATTTTCAAAATAGCATTTTGACTATTTTTCAAATAAAATTGGCAATAGAAAAGAAGAATAAGTAATAACTATCAAATGCATAAAAGCATTTCCAAGAAATAGAACTTACCTGGAACACTAGATCATCCGAGAAGAATGCAAGAATTAGTTAGTATCTTTAAACTCAAAAGGCAAGTCGGCAATCCTAGAGAATACATGGCCCAAATCAAGGATATCGATATCATCCTCTTCATAGTACCAAGTAATTAACAAATCATTTCCTTGATCTTTAATTTGCTTTAAAATCTTCAACATATCCGTAATACATTTCGAAGATGGAGTGTTAAAGTATTCCAGTTTAAACACAAAATTAGTTCTGCCATTAGGTGAAACGGCATAATTATTCAACCAATCTACAGCAGGCTGGTAAAAGCCTTTAGCATTTAAGGGAAAGGAACGACCTGAAACTTCGAAATGACCATTGGCCGGATCAAAGATAATGGTAGGTGTATCTTTGGTTGAAGCTATGTTAAGTGGTTCTAAGGTAGCGGCCATCGTTAATTATCTGAACCTTTTATTTGAAGGTGATTACACAAAAGTAGTTGGCAAATGTAATAATCCAATAATACGAAAAAAAATTATTAACCCATAAATGTCAATTCCAACTCTACCCTTCCGCAACTCGCCTAATACCTAAGCCTTCGAAACTTCCTTGACTTTAAAAAAGCTAGCTTTTTTACAACAAAATAGAAAATATTGCCCTGTTTTTTCTTCAAAACAAGTCAACTTTTTGTTAAATTGCGACTACTTTTTTGTTTAAGGCTGAGTTTTAGGATGGTACTTGGCTCTAAACTCATCCCAACTTTGCGACAGGTAATAATTCTCATTAAAATAAACCAGCATAGCTTCAAAATCCGGAGCTCCCATATATCCCGGAACCGCGCTGTACAATTCCAACTTCTCGTTTAACAAACTGGTTGTAGGATAAGCAGCCTTGTTATTCATCAGTTTCAAGGCCAAGGAATGGGTTTGCTTTCTCGGATTTACCTGAACCAACGCAAAACTATCCCCTTTAAAAACTACAGGTGCATTTTTTTCGGCATTAAACTTCACGGCATAATAATGCTTATTAATATAGTCCGAAACAATTTTATTACTATAAACATCAGCATCTAATTTCTTACACCATCCGCACCAATCGGTATAAAAATCAACTATTACCTTACGTGCTTCCTTTTTCTGGGCTTCCTGCATTTGCTCAAAACTTAACCAATTAACCTGAGCGTTTCCGTTAAATGTTGTCAAGGCCAAAATTACCCCAACCAATATCGATTTTATGCGTTTCATATTCAAAACTCTAAATAAAGAAATATTCCTTTATAACCCCGCAAATTACAATCATTATGCCGAAATTCTATTCCCTCTCCATCTTCATCACTTTTAAAACATTTGGGCATGTCGATTTTTTAACTTTTTATTGGGGGGGTCCCATTCGCAGCAGTTTATCACTTTGCACCAACAATTTCCGGGCTCATGGTCGGGCTATCGCCTGTACTCCTCGTCGCCCTTGGCTAACGCCGCAGGCTCCTGTGGGGTACTTGGCTCTATCCCTACCCCGGATTAGTGCAAACCTTTAACTCATCGCATTTATCCTATAAACTCAGTAATTTCGAAAAAAAACATAGCTTTGCCTTGTTAATGCAACTAATTAAGTCCATTCCAACTACTCCCTTCTTTCGGGCTAATTGCTTGGTTTTTATAACCTTGCTTCTTTCATTCTTCACAGGTTTTTCTCAGCAAAAAATCAATCTTACCTATAACAAACCGGTTTTGAAGGAGGATTTCAACGAAGAAAACAAAAACTGGAACTACCAAACTACCTACGAAAATTTCTTTGTAGTAGATAAAGGCGACCTATTCCTTAACCGACTCAACCCAACCAATCCCTACGCCTTTATTTCCAATTGGGAAAACCCTTTAACTACTTTTCAAATTCGTGCTGCACTTAAATTAGCTCCCGAACAAGGAAAAGAACAAACCATTGGAATAATATTTCTGGTTCAAAAAGATGGAAACAGTGCAGTAGTGATGGAATTTAACCGCGATAAAGAATACCGAATTAAAAAACTGGTGAGCGGGAAATACTACAAATACCTTTCAGGCAGTAAAGAAAACCAAGGTTGGGTAAAAACAACCCTTTTAAGTTCTAAAGACGAATACAATGAGTTGGATATTCGAGTTAAGGATGGACAAATTGACTTTTACATCAATAAAAAATTCGTCAATTCCTTCACCCTCGACAATATGTTGGCCGGAAATTTAGGAATGCTTATTGGTCCTAATACCAAAGCAAGAATTGATTATTTCAATGTTTATGGAACCAGTAATGCAGGCGATTCCCTTCAAAACCTGAACGGAACCTATGTAAACCGCCTCCACGGCGAAGAGCTAATTGCCAAACAACAAGCTGATATCGACTCCCTGAAAGCGGAATTAAGAAATTCAACTCAAAACTTCGTCGACTACCGGAAAGACCGGGACTTAGAATACAACCGAATGAAGGAGCTTCTGGATAAATACATCCGTCTAAACGACTCCCTCGAAATTCGTGCCCGCAAATTGACCTACCTCGAAGACGAAATGCTACGAGGAATAGATAACGATTTACTATTAACTCTAACTACCGAATTAAGGGAACAAATTCGCAAAAACCAAAATCTCGAAGCACAGGTTGAAGGATACAAGGATTCAATCTTCTACATGAATAAACGCTTTCAGGAATTAAAAGTAAAACTCTTATCCACAGTTATTGAAAAACGTAGCGCAGAAGTAAAAGCTAGAGAAGAGGAAGAAAGCAAACTTAAGAAACCGGATAATTCTCCTAAAAACGACCTTTCCAAGGCACTTCCAAAAGACCAATCCAAAACTACATCTGCCAATACCAACGATACTAAAGCACAAGCTACCAATAAGTCAAACGCCCGAAAAAAAGAAGAAGATAAAGCTGAACCAGAGATTCAGGCACCAACCAACGATCCTATCAAACCCAATCCACGTTCAAAAAACACCACCAACAAAGTTGATTCTACCAAACTCGCCTTGCCCTTGTTGATGGATAGCATGAACAAAGAACCTAAACCCATTCCTTCCAGGGTTAAAAAAGCGAAGAAAGGAAACCGACAATAATTTTACCAACCTGATCGAATGTCTGTACATACCAATATAAAAAAGGTCACTACCCATACCCTGTTAGAAATGAAACGCAGGGGAGAAAAAATCTCCATGCTGACCGCTTATGATTTTTCCATGGCCCGTATTATCGATGCAGCCGGAATGGATGTTATTCTGGTAGGTGACTCTGCCAGTAATGTAATGGCAGGTCATGAAACAACTTTACCAATTACTTTAGATCAAATGATCTACCATGCCTCTTCTGTTATCCGTGCTGTTGAAAGAGCCTTGGTAGTAGTAGATCTTCCATTTGGTTCATACCAAGGAAATTCAAAAGAAGCACTCAACAGCGCCATCCGAATTATGAAAGAATCAGGTGCACATGCTGTAAAACTAGAAGGTGGTTTTGAAATTAAAGAAAGTATCGAACGTATTCTTACCGCCGGAATTCCGGTGATGGGTCACCTTGGTTTAACCCCCCAAAGCATTTACAAATTTGGAACCTACACCGTAAGAGCCAAAGAAGAAATGGAAGCCAAACGCCTAATCGAAGATGCACATAAATTACAAGATTATGGCTGTTTTGCCATAGTACTTGAAAAAATACCGGCTACCTTAGCTACTCAGGTTTCTCAAGAATTAACCATACCAACAATTGGAATTGGCGCCGGAAATGGTACCGATGGACAAGTATTGGTTTCACACGATATGTTAGGAATCAATAAAGGGTTTTCACCCAGGTTTTTACGTCGCTACCTCAACCTGTACGAAGACATAGGCAATGCCGTTAAAAGGTATGTGGAAGATGTGAAATCAAAGGATTTTCCTAACCAAAATGAACAATATTAAGCTGCCATGTCAGAGAAAGAAAGTGCTAAATCAAACTCTGCTTTTGCACAAGTAAATCCAAACGTATCAGTCGATTGTGTCATTTTCGGATTTGATGGTACCGACCTCAAAGTACTCGTAATTCAACGAAAAGCCAAACCGGATGACAACCCCAAAGAATCTGAATTTGGATTGGCTCTTCCGGGTAACTTAGTTAGAGATGATGAAAGTCTGGATCAGGCAGCTAACAGGGTACTCTTCGAACTGACGGGATTAGAAAACATTTACCTCGAACAGTTTCACACCTTTGGTGACCCTCACCGGGTTAAAGGAAGCAGGGATGTGGAATGGCTCTCCAGATTTAGACAAAATCCGGATGCAAGAGTTATTACTGTTGCCTATTACTCCCTTATCAAATTACCTTCCTTTGAATTGGAAGCAGGAAGCGATTCCTTTGCAAAAAAACCGGTTTGGTATTCGGTGAATGCTGTTCCGGGCTTAGGATTCGACCATAACCTCATTGTAAACAAAGCCATTGAGATGCTTAAAGAAAAAATGCGTTTCCATCCCATTGGTTTCGAATTACTTCCCAAAAAATTTACCCTGACTCAACTCCAAAAATTGTACGAAGTAATTATCGGCAAACCCTTGGACAAACGCAATTTCAGAAGAAGGGTCCTCAATTATGGTTTTTTAGTACCACAAGACGAAAAACAAACCAATGTGAGTCATAAACCGGCCATGTTGTATAAGTTCAACAAGAAAAAGTATGAACAGTTTTTCCGCAGCGATTTTGATTTCTAAGCTTCCATGAAATTGCTTGAAAGTTTAGAAAAGCTCTCGTTACCCAAGCTATGCCTGGCCCTTTTTATGTTTGCCCTTGTTTGGCTTATTCCTAACCTTGGCTTGGTTCATCTCTTTGATTGGGACGAAATTAACTTCGCCGAATGTGCCCGCGAAATGTTAGTTTCGGGCGATTACCTGACTGTTCAAATTGATTTCAAACCATTTTGGGAAAAACCACCCTTTTTTATTTGGCTTCAGGCTCTCAGCATGAAACTATTTGGGGTAAATGAATTTGCTGCCCGATTTCCCAATGCTATTGCCGGAGCAATTTCCATGGTCTTACTTTTCTTACTGGGAAACCATTTGCATCATAAAAAATTCGGAATTCTTTGGTCTTTTTCCTTCTTGGGATGCTTGCTCCCTCAATTTTATTTTCACTCCGGAATTATCGACCCTTGGTTTAACTTTTTCATCTTTACCTCTCTGGTCACCTTGTACTTTTTTGTATTTGAAAAAGCAAGTTGGTCCTTGCTACTTGCCTCGGCCTTTTCGGGAGGTTTAGCTATTTTAACCAAAGGTCCGGCAGCATTGATTGTACTTGGCGGAACTTCTTTTGTTCTTGCCCTGTTTTTCCCCCGACAAATCTTTCAAAAATGGCTTTACCTATTTGGTTGGCTATTCCTAGTATTGTTGGTAGGTGGAGCTTGGTTTTTTTGGCTTTACCTTGACGGGAAAAGTGCAGTAATTCAGGAATTTATTCATTACCAAATCAGGCTTTTCCAAACCGGTGAAGCCGGACATGCACAACCCTGGTATTATCACCCGGTGGTGTTGCTAATTGGATGTTTCCCCCTGAGCATTCCCTTTTTAGCCAACCAAATGTCTATTTTTAAAACCGGAAAAGAATGGTTTAAACAACCCTTTCAGGTATTGATGTTTGCTTTTTTTTGGTTTTCACTTATCCTGTTTTCCCTGGCAACAACCAAAATTGTACATTATTCTTCGCTTTGTTATTATTCTATCACCTATTTTGGTATTACATACTTGCTTCAGGAGAAGCAATCAAAATGGGTTGCCCCAATCAATTTAACCCTTGGATTGGTTTGGGCGCTCATCCTGTTTGCAATTCCGATTGCCGGATCTTATATTCAATCCCATTATCAACAAATCGTTTCATCAGGTATTATCCGCGACGCCTTTGCTTTAGAGAATTTAAAGGCTGAGCCAGTTTGGGATTGGTTGGATTATTTACCATTTATTTGGCTTAGTATCGCCTTGGGTGTAAGTGTGTTTTTATATCTGAAAAACAAATTGTTGTCATCCTTTGTAACCCAAATGTTGGGTATCACTTTGGCACTACCGCTCATTTTAGGGACCTTTCTTGCCAAAATTGAGGCCATTACGCAAGGAGCTGTAATTGAATTTTACCAAAGCAAGCAGAATCAAAATATAGAAATACGGACCATGGCGTATAAATCCTATGCTCCATATTTTTATGCCCAAAAAGGCAACTTACCCAAAACAGACACCTTGTGGATGGCAAAATCCACTGCAAAACAAGAACTTCAACAAGCACATAGCCATTGGAAAGTAGTTTGGGAGAAAAATGGATTTGTTGCCTTTCAAACCAAACACTAAAACCGAATGAAAAGCTAAACTAACTCAGGAATCCATTCAATCTTTTAGATTTAGCTATCTCCAAACAAACCAATTCTTAGCCCAAAAACTCCTCGGGAAAATAGATGCTGATTGGGTTTGCACCCCGGGCAACGATTGAGCCAGCCAGCCCACAGGAGCCCGCAGCCCCAAGGCGGAGGGCGACGAGGACTAGCGGCGAAAGCGTGACCCGAACGCCATGCAATTACCTAGGCAAATGCACCAAAACAGGTTGGCGGAGGGGGCCCGCATAAAAAACAAAACTCAAACACACTTCGATGCCACTCAAAAAGTAGAAATTTGAACCATTTTCCTTGGAAATAGGTACTTTTGTCCCATGCCAATACCCAAAGGAACCCGCGATTTCGGACCGTCTCAAACTTTAAAACGGAAATATATTCTGAACACTATTACCCAGGTTTTTGAAAGCTATGGATTTTTACCGCTGGAGACACCGGCTATGGAAAACCTTGAAACTTTGACCGGAAAATATGGGGAAGAAGGCGACCAACTCATTTTTAAAATCCTCAACAATGGCGATTTTTTAAAAGATGTTGATCAAAAAATTATAGACAACCGCGAACTTGCCAAACTTAGCTCAGCCATTACCGGTAAGGCTTTGCGCTACGACTTAACCGTTCCTTTTGCCCGATTTGTAAGTGAACACCGACATGAAATTACTTTCCCATTTAGGAGGTACCAAATACAAAATGTGTGGAGAGCTGACCGTCCTCAACGCGGACGATACCGTGAATTTTTGCAATGCGATGCCGATATCATTGGCACCAACAGTTTAGTTTCTGAAATTGAATTGATTAAGATTTTTGATACCGTTTTTAATCGCCTGAACCTGCAGGTGGTAATCAAAATTAATAATAGAAAGGTACTCTCCGGTTTTGCTAAAGCTATACAAGCAGAAGATAAGTTTACCGACCTCACAATTGCCATCGACAAAATGGATAAAGTTGGTCTGGAAGGCGTTGAAAAAGAACTGATTCAACGAGGCTTTGAACAAAACTCTATTCAGGCTATTCTTCAGTTTTTATCTCTAAAAGAATTATCCTATCAGGAATTTAAAACTCAGTGCGAAAAATACCTGGAAGAAGAAGAATTTAAATTGGGAATTGAAGAACTCGATGCTGTATTTAATACCATTACAAGTTCGGGACTTTCAGAGAGCAGCGTATTGGAGTTTGATCCAACCTTGGCTCGTGGACTTAATTATTACACCGGTGCCATTTTTGAGGTGAAATGCAACGAAGGTTCATTAACCAGCAGCATTTGTGGAGGTGGAAGATACGATAACCTTACCGGAATTTTTGGACTGCCCGGAGTTTCAGGCGTTGGTATTTCATTTGGTGCCGACCGAATTTACGACATTCTTCTGGAATTGAACAAATTTCCGGAAAGTAACGATCGCTCAACCCGGGTTTTACTGGTCAATTTTTCCGGATTAGGTCAATCTGAATTTATGGAAAACTTCCAACTTCTTGAATCCCTGCGCAAAGCAGATATTCCTTCCGAAATTTATCCCGATTCGGCCAAGCTCAAAAAGCAATTTGAATATGCCGACAAGAAGGGAATTCCATTTGTGGCCGTGATGGGCGGAAATGAGATTACCGAAGGAGTGGTGAATATGAAAAACATGCAAACCGGAGAACAGGAAAAGGTAAAACTTCCGCAAGTAATTGACTGGTTGAAAGCGAGGTAAAACATGTTTATCGCCATACTACTAATAATTATTTCCGGTTATTTACTTAGTCGTTTAGGTGAATATTTGGATTTAAAATCCTTAACCGGTAAATTACCTCCCAGACTCCATGGCATTTATGATGCAGAAAGGTATCAAAAAATGCAGGATTATGAAAAAGAAACAACCCGTTTTTCCATTATTTCCGATACTGTTTCATTTGTTTTTACCCTTTTGTTTTTAATAGCAGGTGGATTTGGTATCCTTGACCAATTTTGCCGATCCATTACCGGCAATGAGGTATTATTAGCTCTACTTTTCTTTGGAATACTGGGGATAAGCTCTGAAATCATTTCTTTACCTTTTAGTTTGTATTCCACCTTTGTAATAGAGGAAAAATATGGTTTTAATAAAACTACCCCCATTTTGTATTTGACAGATAAAATAAAAGGTTTGGCTTTGGGCGTGGTTCTTGGAGGAACACTACTAGTTGCATTTATTTGGTTTTTTCAAACATTCGGAGAGTTGGCCTGGCTTATTGCCTGGTTTTTTTTAAGCGTGGTAACTTTGATTTTTTCGATGTTTTATGCATCCTGGATAGTTCCACTTTTTAACAAATTAACACCATTGGAAACCGGAGAATTGAGGTCGGCCATTGAAAAGTTTTGCAGTCAGTCAGGATTTAGTTTGAATAATGTTTTTGTAATAGATGGCTCCAAACGAAGTACAAGGGCAAATGCCTATTTCAGTGGATTCGGTCCCAAAAAAATGATTGTTCTCTACGATACCTTGATAGCCAAACATAGTACCGAAGAATTATTGGCTATTTTAGCCCATGAAGTCGGACATTACAAAAAAAAGCACATCATTCAATCCATGTTGCTTTCCTTTCTGCAATCCGGATTCATGCTTTGGATGTTAAACTTTTTAATGAACAATTCGGAACTAGCCCTTGCGCTTGGCTCCGTTACCCCATCCATTCATCTTACCCTGATCGGTTTTGGCATATTGTTTACTCCCCTTAGCTTATTAATGGGAATTGGATTAAACCTGCTTTCCAGAAAAAACGAATATGAGGCTGATGCCTTTGCAGCCCAATCCATTGGTTCCCAACCCTTAAAATCAGCATTGACAACCCTTTCGGTTGAGAACCTCAGCAACCTTCAACCGCATCCGTTCAACGTATTTATTTCTTACTCCCACCCTACCCTGTTGCAACGACTACAAGCGTTGGACACCTACGATCAAGCATGAAACGAATAGGCATTATTGGCTCCGGATTTGCCGGTTTATCAGCAGCGGCCACCCTCGCAAAACAAGGCCATGAAGTGCATGTTTTTGAGAAAAATGATCAGGTTGGAGGTAGGGCTACTACCTGGGAAAAAGATGGATTTATGTTTGACCTAGGCCCAAGTTGGTATTGGATGCCCGAAGTATTTGAACAATTTTATTCTAAATTTGGTCACACCACTTCCGATTTTTATGAGCTAAAACGCTTGGATCCGTCGTACCGTGTTTTTTGTGAAAATTCGGAGCAAGTAGATTTGCCGGCCTCTGTTCCCGAATTGTTTCAACTGTTTGAAACAATTCAGCCTGGCAGTTCAGCCGGACTTCAGGAATTCCTGCATCAGGCTGAAATAAAATACAGGGTTGCTATGGAGAAGTTTGTTTGGATGCCCGGAACAAATTGGACCGAATTACTGAAATGGGAAATTGTTAAATATGTGCCTCAACTTAACATGTTTGGTTCGGTAAGCGATTACGTTTCCAAATTTGTTACCGATAAACGTTTGCAACAAATCCTTGAATTTCCGGTGCTATTTTTGGGAGCCAAACCTTCCGAAACCCCTGCACTTTATACCATGATGAACCATGCTGATTTGGTGTTGGGAACCTGGTATCCCATGGGCGGAATGGTGCAAATACCCCGTGCTTTTGAAAAAATTTGTCGAAAACAAGGCGTACAGTTCCACCTTCAAAGTCCGGTAGAAAAAATCGAAGTTAGCCGAGGAAAAGCTACAGGTATTATTGCCAACGCCACCTTTCACCCATTCGACATCGTGATTTCGGGAGCCGATTACCACCACACCGAAACCAACTTACTGAAACCGGAATTTCAACAGTATTCAGCCAACTATTGGAATACCAGAAAAATGGCCCCTTCCAGCCTACTCTATTACGTTGGACTTAATAAAAAACTAGACCATTTAAAGCACCACAACCTCTTTTTCGATACCGATTTTGAACCACATGCCAACAGCATTTACAAAACCAATTCCTGGCCCCAAAATCCCTTGTTTTACCTGTCTGTACCTTCTATCACTGACCCTTCCATCGCTCCTGAAGGAAAGGAAAATATTTTTATTCTGATCCCTACCGCTCCCGGACTAGAACAAACACCGGAAATAGAAGAAAAGTACTTTAACCTGGTTTTGGATAGAATTGAAAAAGCCACCGGACAAGAAATCCGATCCTCTATTCTTTTCAAACGAAACTTTGGATGCACTGATTTTATATCCAGGTACAATTCTTATAAAGGAAATGCCTATGGTTTAGCCAATACCTTATTGCAAACGGCCAACCTAAAACCTCGGATAAAAAGTAATAAAGTAAAAGATCTTTGGTATTGCGGACAATTGACTGTTCCAGGCCCCGGAGTACCTCCGGCTATAATTTCCGGACAAATTGTTGCTTCGGAAATTGCCAAATCATCGGTATAATTCCGGTGTAGATTACAAATACTCTCCTTTGTGATCCTCCCACCATCGGTCAATTAATTTACTAATCGGCAACCCGGAAAATTTGGACCATTCTATTTTTTCAAATGGAGAATGTTCCAGGCTAATATATTCGACAGTTACAAATTGGCAACGGATATCGCGATGCGACAATAAATGACGGTAAACTTTAGAAGCTGTCCCCAAACTTTTTATCTTCCCCAGTGAACAGGCAAAAGTTTTCAATTGCTCCGGATCCAATTCCCCTTCCAAAAGTGGAAATTCGTACAATCCCTTGTAAATATCTTGTCCGGTTCTTAACCTAACCAGGGTTTGGTGGTCGAAATTGGGCACCAGGTAAGTTAATATCCTTTGCTGCACCTTGGTTTTCGGTAGTTTCCTGGGCAAATCCAACCAAGTACCTTCCTGTTTAGCCAAACAAAAAGTTGCAACCGGACAAACTTGGCAAAGAGGCTTTTGCGGAGTACAAACCAATGCGCCCAATTCCATTACGGCCTGGTTAAAAGTTCCGGCATTTGATTCGGGCAATAAGGATTTGGCCAAGGAAGCAAATACTTTTTTGCCTTGGGTAGAATTAACCGGGGTTGATTCATTAAAAACCCGGGAAAGCACCCGCTGCACATTTCCATCCACCACCGCATATGGCAAATCAAATGATATAGAGGAAATAGCTGCAGCAGTATAATCGCCAATTCCCTTCAAACCCAAAATTTGCGAATGAAGTGCCGGAAATTCACCTCCATAATCCTTCCAAACAATCCGGGCGGTTGTTAACATATTTCGGGCGCGACTGTAATAACCCAAACCTTGCCAAAGTTTCATTACTTCGTCGTCTTTTGCCTGAGCCAAATCTTGCAACCGTGGAAAGGTTTCTACAAACCGAAGGTAATAGGGCAAACCTTGCTCTACCCTTGTCTGTTGTAAAATCACCTCTGAAAGCCAGATATAATAAGGATTTTTAGTCTTTCTCCATGGCAAATCACGTTTGTTTTGGATATACCATTCTACCAAAGCTTTTGAAAATGCATGCATACCGATCATGTTTGGCAAAGATGCAGGATGAATTTGATTCATAATCAAGGAAATTTGATTGAAAAATCATAAGTTTGCAAAAAATACGCAAATGAAACTTCATTCTTTGTTCTTGGCTTGCCTTGGTTTAGGAGCTTTAACTTTGATTTCTTCTTGTAAAAAATCTCCGGATGTTAACATTAACCAACGCTCAGGTGGAGACAATGCCTTGGCAGAGAATTTATTCATGGATGTATACAAACAAGTGGATGATGCCGCAAAAAATGAACCTTCCGTAAATAAAACAGAAGGCAATTTCAACCTTTCTACTTCAGTTTGCGCCAATGTAAGTGTAACTACCTCCAACGGAAATTTCCCCATCACATTAACCATCGATTTCGGAAATGGTTGTTTAGGGAATGACGGACGTTTCAGAAAAGGAAAAATTATTGCTGTTTTCTCCGGCCGTTATGTTGATGCAGGAACCCAGGTTGATATCAGTTTAGATAATTATTATGTAAACGGTTACAGAGTGGAAGGAACCAAGACCATTAAAAACGATGGTTTAAACCAGGCCGGTAATCCGCAATTTACGGTTGAAGTTACCAACGGTAAGGTGGTTAGTCCGGAAAAAGACAGTGTTTTATGGAATAGCACCCGGGTTAATGAATGGATTCAGGGCGACACTACCTACCTCAATTTATGGGATGATCAGTACTCCATTACCGGTTCTGCCACTGGAACTAATTCGAACGGAGAACCTTTTTCAGTTACCATTACCGAAGCCCTGGTAGTTGAATATGGCTGTAAATGGCCAATTAAAGGCAAATTAACCCTTACTGCTCAAAACAATACCGAGGTGGAGGTAAACTATGCTCCGGATGGTATCGAAAGCTGCAATCAATCGGCTGCTGTTATAATCAACGACAAAACTTACAATTTTACCATGTATTAGTCTGGGGCGGATTTTCAATTCTGTTTTCTCAGTTCTACCATATTTTCTCCATTAGTTTTTATTTGGCGGGCCCCTTTCAGCCCATAAAATGAAGTGCAGATTCAAGCTTTTGAAAAAGGGCTTTCAGGTCACGCTTTCGCCGCTAGTCCTCGTCGCCCTGCGCCTTATGGCTGCGGGCTCCTGTGGGCTGGCTGGCTCAATCGTTACCCGGGGTGCAACTCCGGGCTGTCGTTTCTAAACCCGGCAGTTTGCTGTTTATTAACCTATAAAAATAATTCTTCCCTGCCAATATCCTCTACCCCAAAAGTTCATCCTTTGCACGGACCTCTCCGGGTAGGGATAGCAGTGGAAAGCCCACAGACGACCGCGGCGTTAGCCTAGGGAGGCGAGGACTTGCAACGGATAGCCCGGACCTGAGCCTTACCAAAATTCGTTCAAAATATAAAACTACGGGCGAAGGTACCCGCATAAAAAAAATTAAAAATAAAATTACAGCGACATACTTTGGCGTGCATGCCCACTTTCTTTGTATCAAAATTTAGAAAGCATGGCAAATAAAATCACCTTTTTAGTTTACCAGCGTAATCCTGGTGAATTCAACCTTTTTACTGCAATCAACCTGGACGAACTTTTGTATGAAGGGAAACTGTGCAAAGTTCAAGTTTCTGAAGAGCTAACTGCTCAACTTTCGGAACTGACCTATTTAAAGAACAAAGCCTGCCAAAACAAACAATATGAACTTGTTGCCAATTACCGCGAACAAGAAAAACGTTTAAGTTACCAGGTATTTGGACAGCGGATACCGCCTAATTTCAGCACCACTTTAGTACTATCGAAAGATGGAACCGATTACTTTTTTGCGGCTCCTACCGAGGTCATTTACAACCTGGAGTCGAGATGGAGTTTTCAAAACCAAAGCAATTAATTTACACACACCTCAAACTTACCTAAATGAAAGACGAACTGGACGATTTATACTTACCCGACCTTAGCTTATGCACTTCGCCGAATCAATTGGTGGAAAATCAGAAGATCTTCCCAGGCGATCTGTTCAACTCGATATACAATGGCTATCTCAATCCATTTTCATTGTATACCTATTATTTCAGCAGAATTCCCAACCTCATTCCTATTGGCAATCGCAACTGCGGGATGTTTTGCACCCAATTTAAACGCCAGTTTCAGAGCCAAATCTATCAGGTTCATTATTCGAAAGAATTTGGAAAAAATGATAGCTATCCAAAGTTCGCACAACTCTTCTACTTCCTGAGCAACGATCTCATGATTCAAGTTGATTTTCAAACGAATACAGTAGAATTTTATTACTCCTCCACCTCGCTTCAGGTGGTCAATCAACTGATTGGTTTGGCAGAAAAGTATCCTAAAAACCAGAATGAAAATCCTCAAATGCATGTACTGGTATCTACTAACCACGGTTTAGATACCTTGCTTACAGATTTGGAAAAAACCGAGATAAACCTTGAAAAATATTACAACGATGATTTTATTGAAATTCACCAGCACATTTTATCCCGCCTGGCCCGAAGAAATGGTCGCGGACTGGTTTTACTTCATGGGCAACCTGGCACGGGAAAAACAACTTACATCAGACACTTGTTATCGAACATAAAGAAAAATGTTCTTTTTATTCCGGCATCCATGGCCAGCCAAATTAACAATCCTGAATTGATGTCGACACTGATTCAATTTCCAAACTCCATTGTGGTAATCGAAGATGCTGAAACCCTATTAACAAGCCGAAGCCAAAACCAGGACTCTCCTGTTTCAGCCTTATTAAACCTGGCCGATGGCCTATTGGCCGATGCTTTGAAAATTCAAATCATCTGCACGTTTAATATCGATCTTTCAAAAATAGACCATGCCTTAACACGAAAAGGAAGGCTAATCGCAAGGTATGAGTTTAAAGAACTTGCGCTTGAAAAATGCAGGATTTTAGCTGAAGAAAGGCAACTAAACATGGAAATTAATCAAGCCATGACCTTGGCAGCTCTTTTCCATGCAACTCAGCCGGAATTTGCAACTTCTGCCAAACGAAAAACAATTGGATTCAACTAAAAATCAACCATTTATGATTGGAACTAAGACCTCTGCAAATTCCACCAATATTACCATGAATTCAAATGAAAAAGTTCTATCTAACAGACCAAAACAAATGGTATTCCTGATTTACCAAGGTCCAGAATCAGAATGCAATTTATTCACCACCTGGAATATAGAAGATTTAGCGACCCAGGGTTTTCTTCGAAAAAGAAGAGTCCCAACCGAATTAACATCACAATTGCAACAAGTTAGCGAACAGAAACTTCAGGCTGTTAGAAACCAACACTATGAACTTTCTGCCAGTTTTCGTGATCAGGAACGAAAACTCTTGAATGAGATTTGGAAAGAATTTGTACCCCAAGGTTATACCAGCGAATTAATCCTCAGTAGAAATGAAACAGATTATTACTTTGTGGCACCTTTTTCTATTCTGTTTCAGATGAAAAAAGGGAAATAGCATTGCACCAAATGTCAAAACGCTCCTACCTACAACGTTACCTCCTGATTTTAAGAAGACTCAAAAACTATCCCTATTCCAGTTTTGAGGATATAAGTGCATTTTTGGAGGAACAAGGTGCCATGTTGGTTGAGGATGGCAAAATGAATTCCTTTCTATTTTCAAAACGCACCTTTCAACGCGACATTCGGGATATTTATGAGCTATTTGATATCGAAATCACTTATTCCAAGGCTCAAAGAGGCTACCATCTTCCTATCTTTAATCAGACCAACAACTTTTCTCAACGAATTTTAGATGCCTTTGGTGACTTAGAATTGCTCAAGTTTAGTTCCGACATTTCACCATGCATTCAGTTTGAAGGAAGAAAAGCTTTTGGCCAGGAGTTTATTCCCACCATAATCGAATCCATACAAAGCAAAAAGAAACTAAAATTCAGTTACCATAAATTCTTCGAAAAACATGAATCTACAAGGGTAGTTGAACCATTTTTACTCAAGGAATTTAAGAACAGATGGTACTTATTGGCCAGTGAACATCCTTCTGAACCTGTAAAAAGCTTTGGTTTGGAAAGAATCCAATCGGTTGAAATTACCGATCAGCCCTGCGAAATGACCAATTCCGGTGCAATTGCCGATAAATATATCAATTGCTTTGGGATTATTTGTCCGGAACAAGGTAAACCTTACGAAATCGTATTGGCATTTGACACCTTTCAATCCAAATATATCCAAACTTTACCGCTGCATCCATCCCAAACTTTGATATTTGAGAATGAGTCGGAAGTCCATTTTCGATATTATTTATACCTGACACCCGATTTAATCATGGAAATTTTATCCTTTGGCGATACGGTTGAAGTACTATCTCCACCCGAACTTCGCCATCAAATACAACAGAATTTGGAAACTACTTTATCGTATTACCAAAATAAAGCCTAGTCAGAACATACAATTCTTTGTATACATTTGCCCAACCTAAATCGTATGAAAACAAAATTACTTGTCCTATTATCCTTTATATTTCTTAGCATTTCTGCCTTTTCCCAAGGAAATTACGAAGAAGTCGTTTACCTCAAAAACGGATCAATTATACATGGAATGATTGTAGAATGGGTACCGAATGTTTCCATCAAAATCAAAAGTGGCGACAATCTTTTTGTATACAAACTTGAAGAAATTGAGAAAGTAACCAAAGAGTTAATTAAAAATGGTACTTCAACAGCAGGTAATCATGATTTTGGATTTAAACCCAAAGGCTATACCGGTAATTTCGAAATTGGATTGGTAGATTATCCGGAAGGAAGTGATTTGGCTTTGGTTTCTTTTAGCCTGGTCAATGGATATCAATTTAATCCCTACTTTTCAATGGGCTTAGGAGTTGGAGTAGAAATTTCATCCGA
>JAIBAJ010000024.1 GCA_019695265.1 Bacteroidia bacterium
GACATTACTTCGATGGCGACAATTTCGGTTCGGGGCACCATGCATTCCCTCACTTTAATTTCGGAGAAGCTGAGGGCATTTTGGAAAATTTCGATTTCGTGTTCAATTTCCTGGTCTTCGCGAATATTGGAGGTGGCCTCTTTAAGGTAATTGTCGAGGTCAACCCTTCCGAAGCTAACATCCTCCTTCACTGTTTTTACCCGGAACAAACGTTTTAGAATAAAATCGGCAAGGGAGGTGGTAAAATAAACAATGGGATACAGAAGTCCGTAGAAAAAAACGGTTGGAATAGCAAAGGTTGACAGCATTACGCCGGGGTTGATTCGGAACAGGGCTTTAGGAAGAAATTCGGCAGTAACCAGGATAAGCATGGTAGAAAACAAGGTTTGAAGAAGTACCACTAATAGTCCGCTAGGGATAAGTTGGGCCATGGGAGGCTCCAGCAAAGCCGCCATCATCATACCATATACAACCAGAGAAATATTGTTACCCAACAGCATGGTAGAAATAAAACGGCTGGGGTGTTTATTAAAGTAAGAGAAGATTTTAGCCCAGAACTTGCCTTGTTTGTTCTGAAGTTCTATTTGAAACTTATTGGCCGAAATAAAGGCAATTTCCATTCCGGAAAAGAAAGCCGAGGAAACAAGACAGATGAAAATAATAAGTAACTCTTGGTTCAAAGCTTGGAAATGGTGGTGCAAAGAACGTAAAGAAATGCATATAAAGTTGTAATTTAATTCAGAGGCAGGGTATTACCAAAAATTAAGGACAAAAATTTTAAAGAAAGACCTACTTTTGGGCAGTGATGAAGCTAAAACAGATTGTTTTGTGGATTGGGATGGGTGCATTTCCGTTAACAGGATTGCTGGGCCAAACTCCAGGCGACAGCATAACGGTGTATTATTATCCCAACGGTAAACCTTCCAGTCAAGGTAAATTGGTGGCCGGCAAACCGGATGGATACTGGAAAACCTGGTATGAAAGTGGGGCGCTTAAATCAGAAGGAAATCGGGTAAATTTTTTGTTGGATAGTGTATGGAAGTTTTTTACTCCTGATAGTTTACCCAGCTCCTTCATTACTTACAAAGAAGGCAAGAAGAATGGCATCAAAACCAGCTTTGACATCGAGGGAAAAAAGCAGATGGAAGAGATGTTTGTGAATGATGTTAAACAAGGAGAAACACGTTTATATCATTCCAACGGATCGTTACGCCAGGCCATTCAGTATGTAGATGGTAAGGAGCAAGGATTGAGTTATGAGTATTCCGGTATTGGCGTGGTTATAACTATCATAGAGTATAAAAACGGATATAAAATTCGAAACGAAAAAATTAACCGGGTCGATAAATTTGGCCAGCGACAAGGGATGCAAGTGGAGTTTTTCCCAAGCGGACGAATAGAGACCGAGTGTAAATATGAAAATGACAAGAAAAATGGGTATTTGAAGGTGTATGATGAGGATGGAAACCTATTGTCGGCTACTAAATATGTGGATGATATTCCGGTATTGGATGCCCAGGAAACGGCGAAACTGGATATTAAGCGGGAGTATTATGACAATGCCAGGGAAAAATCTGTAGGAAGTTATAAAAATGGAGTTGCCGAAGGTGTAACCCGTTATTATGATGAAGCCGGAAAAGTGGTTAATTCCAAACTGTTTAAAGAAGGTCAGCTGCTTGGCGAAGGCGTTGTGGATGGCTTAGGAATGAAGCAAGGTAAATGGAAGGAATTTCATGAAACCGGCGAATTAAAAGCAGAAGGAAGTTACCTAAATAACAAACGGGTGGGACCTTGGAAGTTTTATTTTAAAAACGGAGAACAGGAGCAATTTGGAACCTATGCCGATGGAAAACCCGATGGAAAATGGACCTGGTATTTTCAGGGCGGACAAATTAGAAGAGAAGAAAACTATTACAAGGGCCTGGAAGATGGGGAATCGGTTGAATACAACGATAGTGGAAAAGTGGTTACTAAAGGTTCCTACATCGAAGGAGAAAAAGAAGGTCCCTGGGAATATGAAAACGGCGATTTTAGGGAAATTGGCAGCTATAAAGCCGGAAGCCTGGAAGGAGAGTGGAAGGGCTTTTATAACGATGGAAAAACGATGTATGAGGCTAAATACCTGGGGAATAGGCTAAATGGCAAATACATTAGTTACTGGCCAAATGGGAAAGTAAAAGAGTTTGGTAAGTATGCCGACGGAAACAAAGAAGGCGACTGGATAAGGTATTCCGAAGATGGAACACAATACCTGGTTATTACGTTTAAAGAAGGGATGGAGGTAAAGTATGAAGGAATTAAATCCGATGTAGAAACCGGCGCCGCAAATCCGTCACCAGCAGAATGACCATCAAGCAGCAAATCAAGGAATTCGCCCAAAAAGTTTACTTCAGTAGACTGATGGATGGGGAATTGAACTTGGTTAGGTTTTATTCCCTGTGCGGCTTATTTATTCCCGTTTTAGGCTACTTTTCAATTTACAATGGCAAGGTATATCCGGTGTTTGCCATGGCAGGATTTACCTTAGCTTTTGCTTTGCTGTTGATTTTGTCCTTTGTTTCAGGCTTTATTCAAAAACATATTAGTCGGATATTCCTTGGACTGTTAACCCTGGTGATGCTTTCGGCCGTAGGCTCCGGCTATGTGAATGGCTTTACGGTTGACTATACTTTTGGTTTGATTATTGGCGCCGTAGTTATTACTCTGATTATTATTCGTTTACGCCATCTGGCTTACTTTTCTTCCCTGCTTAGTATATTATTGCTTTTATCAATTCTGCTTTCCAACAAAGTAGCTATTTCGAAGTCCTATATTTTTTTCTTCCTCTTCTTCTATGCTTTGTTTGTATTCTTTTTTCTAAGGCAACGAATCAAGCTCATTATGGATTTGGAAGACAACGAAAGGCTGCTTTCCAAAATTGTAGATACTTCCAATGATGCCATTTTTCTACTCAGTTTCCGATCCTTAAAAGTTATTCGAACCAACGAAAGGGGAATGAAGTTGTTTGGTTTGAATCAGGAGGACTTGCAAGAAAACCTATCGGAACGTTTATTACTCCAACCCTATAATAGCCTGGAGCATCAGGTAATTTATACCACCTTGAAAGAAAAAGGTAGTTATACCTGTGAAAGAGAATGTGTATCCTCGGATGGTCGAATCTTTTGGTCTCAATTGGTTATGAGTATCCTTACCATTAAATCAGAAAGGGTATTGTTGGTTCGAATCACTGATATACAGGCAGCGAGAGACAAGGAAGAACGACTGTTGAAGGAGAAGTTTTTGGCAGAAAGCTACATTGAATTAACGGCAAGTATTATTGTTGTAATAAACCAGGACTTCTCTATACAACTGCTAAATAAACATGGGTGCGAATTGTTGGGTGTTAGAGAAGATGAAATAAAGGGTAAGAATTATTTCGATTTGTTTATTCCGGCTGAAGAGCGGGAATTAGTGAAGGGTTATCATGCTCACGCCTTGGAAACAGGAAAGATTAATGAAAAATATGAAGGCGATTTAATTACTATCACAGGTGAAAGAAAAACCATTGCCTGGAGAAATTCCTTTGTTCAAGATAGTCACGGACGTATTACCGGCACCATCTCAATAGGAATTGATTTAACAGAAGAAAGGCAACGGGAACGTCGTGCGGCCCTGGTGGAATCAAGGCTGCAGAATTTGGTTGACAGTTTGCCCAATGCTGTATTTTATGAATCCGGTGAGGGTAGGGAATATTTATCCGAAAGTTTTACTGTATTGTTGGGTTATCCTACCGAACAATTTACAACCATTCAGGGAAAGTATAGGGAAATTATTCATCCGGAAGATTTGGAAAGGGTAGAAGAGGCTTTGAAAGATTGGGAGTTGGGCGATATGCATAAAGTGCTTAGGCTGGAATACCGCGTAAAACACGCCAATGGAAAATACCTTTGGATAGAAGATCTCATAAGCAATATTACTCCGTCAAATCAGGCTCCTTACCATGCCGGAATCTTGTTGGATATAAGCGAAAGAAAGCGTCTCGACCAGGAATTAAAGGAAAGTGAAGAACGTTTTAAAACTTTAAGCTATTCAGCACCCATTGGAATTTTTCAGTTGGACTCATTCGGAAACCCGGTGTTTATTAATAAAACTGTCGAAGATATTTGTGGGGTTAGAGTAGAGGAGATGAATCCGGAGCGAGTAAAGGATATGATTCATCCGGCCGATCGAAACCGGGTTTTGGCTGAAAGCCAGGAAATTACTGTTAAACAAAAAGGACTTCATATCGAGTTTAGAATTGTACCTCAAAACACCAACAGTGTAAGGTGGGTGAAAGTGTTTTCGGTTGCTTTGCGAAAAGAAGGCAAGTTTTTAGGATGGATAGGAACATTTGAAGACATTACTTCCTTAAAAACTGCCACATTAAGGGTTCAGGAAAGCGAACAACGGTTTAGACTGCTTTCCGAAGCCTCCAACGAAGGGGTGTTTCTTAGCTTTGAGGATATCATTATTGATTCTAACGAACAGTTTGTCCGAATGCTTGGTTTTGCCCGAAAGGACGATCTGCTCGGATTAAAATTCAATTCCTTTATCGAGCCTTCTTTTCTTGAAATGGTGCAGGCTAACCAACGGAAAAAGTATAATCATACCTACATGATAAAAATGGTAGGTGCCAACGGATTGGTTTTTTCTGCCGAAATGAAGGAGGAAATTGTGCCCTACTACGGCAGACCGGTCCGTATCTCCGTTGTGAACGATGTTACTGAACGCATTCACTTTGAGGAAAACCTAAAGCAAAGCAACGAACGCTACCGTAACCTCATCGACTACCTTCCGCTTGGGATTTTCCTGCTGAACAAAGAAGATAAAATCAGTTTTGCTAACCATAGCGCTGAAAAAATGCTGGAACATCCAAGCCAAATCCTGGTAGGCATGGAAATTTACCGGTTGTTGCATCCCGACTACCGAACCGACTTATCCATCTTCCTTCAAGAAATAAGAACCCGGGGCAAGGCAGCCAGCTTAGAAACTAAATTCATAAAACAAGGGGCCGGTCGTTTGTTTGAGGTTGAAATTTATGGACGCTTGGTGGAAGAAGAAAATGAAACCAATATTCAATTGAGTTTCCAGGATATTTCGGTCAGAAAGGCTTTCACAATGGAGCAAATGAGAGCCCAAATTGCAGAAGAAACAAATATGCAATTGCAACATGAAATAGATGAACGCTTGAAGGCTGAAACAAAGTTGCAATCGGAACAGGAGTATAAAAAGTCACTGATCGAATCATCCATCGACATGATTGTGTCGTCAGACCTCGATCTCCATATTGTGGAATTTAACCCGGCCGCCAGCTTTGCCTTCGGATATTCTCAGGAAGAGGTTCAAGGCCAGGCGCTATCTATCCTTTTTGCCGATAAAAAGGTTTACGCCGAATGGAATAATTCTATCACCGAATTCGGTCAGTTTGCAGGCGAAACAACCATGGTTAAAAAAGATGGACGTACCATAGATGTTTATCTTACATCCTCAAAAATTGTGGTGAATGACCAGGTGGTCGGTGTAATGGGCGTTATCCGTGATATTACCGAACAAAAACGTAGGCAAGACGAATTGCGAGAAAGCGAAGAACGATTTAGGGTAATCTACGACCAAGCCTTTATTGGAATTGCTCGTATTGCTAAAACCGGTCGTTTTATTTTGGTTAATCGCCGTCTATCCGCTATTCTCGGATTTAGTCCGGAAGAACTTAACCGGAAGTTGTTTTTTGAATTACTTCATCCCGAGGACCTTCAAAGCGTTCTTTCAAAATGGGATTTACTTTCTACCGGACAGCTAGATAATATTGAAGGAGAACAACGCTATTACCACAAAAACGGAAACGAACTGGATGTTAAAGTTTCGGTGTCACTAGTCCGCGACGCCAAAGGGAATCCGCAATATTTTATTGCGTCTTACGAAGATATCACCGAACGAAAATTGGCCGAACTACAGGTAAAGGAATCTCTGAAAGAAAAGGAAATTCTCATTAAGGAAATTCACCACCGGGTTAAAAACAATATGCAGGTTATTTCTAGTATTCTTAACCTGCAAACCCTTTACATGGTTGATGAAAAGACCATTGAAATGCTTAAGGAAAGTCAAAACCGAATCAAATCCATGTCTTACATCCATGAAGCATTGTACCAAAGCCGAAACCTAAGCCACTTTAATTTTACCGAATACATACAAAATTTGGTTTCTAACCTGGCTCAAAGCTATAACCTATTTAAGGAAAGTGTGGAAGTTGAATTTGAACTCGATCAGGTTTACTTGGGTCTTGATACTGCCATTCCGTTAGGTTTGGTTATCAATGAGCTGGTCACAAATGCATTTAAATATGCTTTCAACGAAACCGGAAGAGGTAACTTGAAAATTGTACTTCATCTTCTTGAAAATGGAAATTATTCTTTGGTAGTTGCCGATAATGGAAAAGGCTTCCCACCCGAAATAAATTTTCGATCCACCGAATCGCTAGGATTGCAGTTGGTAACGACTTTGGTGCAACAAATTCAAGGAAAAATTAATCTAGATAATGAAAAAGGGGCTATCTTTACAATCCTTTTTAAAGAAAACCAACCTGAAAATTAAAAATTCATGTCAAAAACTAACATACTCGTCGTTGAAGATGAAGGAATCGTAGCAAAAGACATCCAAAATAGCCTTAAAAAATTAGGCTATCATGTTCCCTTGGTTGTTTCAACCGGCGAGGATGCTGTGCAAGCTGTAGAGGAATCTAATCCCGATTTGGTATTGATGGATATCATGCTGAAAGGCTCCTTAAGCGGAATCGATGCAGCCAATGTTATTAAAGACCGGTATGATATTCCGGTTGTTTTTCTTACTGCTTATGCCGACGAAAGCACCCTTGCTAAGGCCAAGATTTCAGAACCCTATGGCTACATTATTAAGCCTTTTAAAGAAATTGATTTGCATACTACCATCGAAATGGCTTTGTATAAACATGGCAAGGAGATGGAAATTAAAAAGGAAAGAGATCTCTATTCGGCCATTATTACCGATAAAGCAGCCCACGACGCCGTTTTTGTTCGTTCCCATAGCCGCCTGGTTAGAGTTAGCACCAAGGATATTTCCCATGTGGAAGCGCTTAAAGATTACGTAATCCTTCATACCCCAACTACCAAGTATACCGTGCATAGCACCATGAAAGACATTCAACGGGCGCTTTCCGGTTCCGATTTTCTCCGTATTCATCGCTCTTTCATTGTTAGGGTAGAACGGATCATTGCCATTGAACAACCCAATATTATCATCGAGTCGGGCGATAAAAAAATCACCGTTCCTATAGGCGGTTCCTACAAAGATGATTTAATGGCCAGACTTACCTTCGTATAAAACCTTTTTTCTTTTCCAAGAACCGGCTTAAATTCGTTTTTAGCCGGTTTTTTTTATGCATAAGCCCCAAAACAATGTTTAATCCCAAATGAAGAAACGGGATGAATTCAAATCCTAACTACTTGATTTAGTTGGGTTTGCCTTGAATAATTATTTGTAATCCCTAATCTGGGTTATTGTAGAGGATAGTCCAGGTTCATTTGGTCTATAGAATAATGCTAAGAATTTGGCGGGCCCCCTTCACGCCCAACAAAAAGTCTGCAATTGTTCAATGGTCCTGCATGGGCGTTCGGGTCACGCTATCGGTTGTAGTCCTCGGCCCACTTGGCTAGCGCCGCGTGGGCCTGTGGGCTACTTACCTCTATCGTTGCCCGAGGTGCAAACCCAACAAGCTGAGCATTGAAAAACTTTATTGCTAGCCAACCAAAATAAATAGGGTCTGTTGATTAATGTTCCAAAGTAATCTTTAAAAAATAAGGATGTAAGAAAATCTAATTCAAAACCTTGCAGCAATAGGATTTAAACCAAATTTTAGAAGGATGCACCTATTAGATTTGGGTTTAAACAACAGTTTAATTTACTACTACAAATTTAAAATAAGCCCCACTGCCATTGGCCACAGCATTCGCCACATACATGCCGGTTTGCATAGCACCAAGGTCAAAGGTTTGCATCAAGGGCGTGCCGGGCTGTACCACCAGGTTTTGTCGAATATACACGTTGCCATAAAAATCACTTACCTGAAACAAAACGTTGGGATCGTTTAAAGTAGTTACATAAAATTGGGCAATGGAATTGTACCCTGCCATAGTTGATGATACGGGGTTTACCAATAAATAAATGGCAACTTCTTCACAAATCGGAGCACCTGTTACCGAACATACATTGTTTTGGTAACGAAAACAGTCGTTCACATAAGTGTTACCATCACAACCACAAACCGGGGCATAACCATAAGGTCCACAAATAAACGAAGACGGATTAGGAACTGATGTAGTGTCAATACAGGCTCCATAGCAATTAATAGCTTGTCCGTAACTATATACTCCTGAACAAAGCAACAGAAAAAGGAGTAGGAGTTTTTTAATCATTGGATCAAAGATAAAAAGCAGACAGGATTTTGTTTTTACAATTCACAAAAGTTAAGAACAAGGGTTTGCTAAAGTAGGCTTAACTTAAATAGTGGCCAACAATAGGCATCCGCCTACCCATACCAAATGCCTTGGATGAAATTCTTAAAATGGGCGGTGTTTGATGGCGCTTGTATTCACTGTTATTTACCAATTTTAAAATCCTTCTAACTAACTCTTCATTAAACCCCATGGCAATAATTTCTGTCGGGCCTTTTCGCTCTTCGATATATTGGTATAAAACTTTATCAAGAATGGTATAGTCGGGCAAGGAATCGCTATCTTTTTGTCCGGGCCTTAGTTCGGCGCTTGGTGGTTTACTAATGCTGTTTACCGGAATCAGGTTCCATTTTCGGTTAATATAATGGGCCAAATCGTAAACCTGGGTTTTATATAAATCGCCCAAAACAGATAGTCCTCCGTTCATATCGCCATACAAGGTTCCATAACCCACAGCAGCTTCGCTTTTGTTGGAGGTATTCAGCAGTATTTCCCCAAATTTATTGCTAATTCCCATCAAAACAACTCCCCTAATTCTGGCCTGTAAGTTTTCCTCGGCCAAACCGAAGGGAAGGCTGCCAAACAAAGGCTTTAAGCTTTCTAATACAGTATCGTAATTCTGTTTGATAGGAACAATAGCGTGGGCTATTCCAAGGTTTTCGGCTAAAGCAAGGGCGTCCGTAATGGAATGGTCGCTGCTAAACTCGGAGGGCATTAAGATTCCACGAACATTTTCAGCTCCCAATGCTTGTGCTGCTAAACAGGCTACTACGGCCGAATCAATTCCCCCCGACAAGCCGAGTATGGCTTTTTTAAAACCCATTTTCCCGAAATAATCTTTTATTCCAAGAAGCAAGGCCTGGTGAATATCTCCAATAAAGGTAGTGCTTAAACCGGAAAGAACCTTTTCATCGGTGAAAGGAAAGTTCACTATTCTAATTTCTTCTGCGAAGTAGCTTAGTTCCTGGCAAATTTCACCCTGAGCGTTTATGCACAGGGATCCGCCATCAAATATTAGTTCTGTTTGTGCCCCAATTTGATTAACATATACCAGGGGCACCTGGTAGGTTTTGGAATTCCAGCAAAGCACCTCCTTCCGTTCGTCGGCATGGTTATAATCAAAAGGAGATGCGGCAATGTTGATTAATAAGTCGGGTTTCAAATGGCTCAAAACATCCATTGGACAAGATTCGTAAAGTTTATTGCCATCGGTTTGCCAAAGGTCTTCGCAAATGGTTAATGCCAGGTTCATACCTTTCCAATTAACAAGAGCGAATTCTCTACCAGGTTCAAAATACCGGTATTCGTCAAAAATATCATAGGTTGGAAGCAAAGCCTTGTGGGTTACTTGACTTACTTTTCCATTTTCTAATAAAAAGGCAGCATTGTAAAGTGGTTTTCCTTTGCCGGAGGTATTCTTTTGAGGGCAACCTACTATAGCAGAAATCCCTATACAAGCTTTTGCAATTTGATGAAGGGATGATTCGCATTGCTGAATAAAATCATCAAACTCCAGGAAGTCACGAGGAGGATAACCGCAAATGGCTAATTCAGCAAAAACCGCTAAGTCTGCACCATTTTCTTTGGCTTTTTCAAGTGCCGTTAGAATTTTAGAACGGTTTGACTCAAAATGGCCGATGTGGTAATTTAATTGGCAAAGGGCAATTTTCATGAACCGGATTAAAACAGAAGTGCAATATCAACAGCTACATAGCTATTGGTTGATTTTTGTTGAATAGAAACGGTATTGGTTCCATTGACAGGCACCTTGAAATAATTCTGCAAGTTTTTATTGCTGCCATTAAACACATTGGTAACACCTTTATGATACGAAACCCCGAATAGCAAACCTAAATTTCCTTGGATTGCCCATTCAGCCCCAACGCCAATGTTTACTTCGGCTCTAACTAATTTCACCTCCGAACCACTGGCCAATCCGGCTTTTAGTTTAACCGTTTCAGCATATTCTTTTCCGGTTGTAAGCGATTTTCCGGCTTCAATAGATTTGGCGCTTACATTAAACCCAACCGAACCGCCCAATTGTACAAAGTAGGTAAAATAGCCAATTTGATTGGTTTTTAATTTTAAGGTAAGGGGAATTTCTACATACTGAAGCTTATAGGTGCGCTGGTTCATTAAAATGGTATCGAAAATTCCATCTGTTTCATTTACCTTAATTACGGAGTCGCTAATGGAAGCTATACCTCCGGCCATCACAAAGTCTAAACCTGTTCCTATAGCATAGTTTTTTCCCAAACGGGCATCCATCAACAAACCAAATTTTGCCCCCATTCTAACACCTGAACTTTTAAAATGTTGAGTGTCAAATCCCATCCAATTGATAGTAGGTGTTGCCCGAAGCCCAAGTCTTACTTTGGGCGCATCTTGGGCCGCTGCAGGGCTTGAGTCCTGGGCAAAAAGGGAAGTACTTAATAATGAAACAAGGAACAGGGACAACAGTTTTTTCATGGTTGATTTTTTGCAAAGGTCAGTAATCCATTAATACCAGGGATTAATCCCAATAGAAATACTCAACCTAAGGATGTTGAAAGGCAAAAAAATCCCGGAAACACGAGGCGTATGTCCGGGATTCATAGAAATGGAGTTGATTTATTTGCGTTCTAAAACCAAGGCTTTAGACAAAGTGGCTGTTGCACCGGCTTCTTTAGGCAAATACACTTTTTCGGAGTTATCAGAAAATCCGGTAGCAGAAAATTGAACGGTATAATCCTTATCGCCTTCCAGGGTTAGAAAGTAATTTCCTTCTTCATCTGATTCTGCGCTCGCAATTAATTTGCCCTCGGCATCTAATACCTTAATGCTTGCTCCATAGATGGTATTGGCATCTTTATCAATAACAGTTCCTTTGAGGATGGAAAGTCCATTGGAAGCGTTGGCTTTAAAATCAGCCGAATTCATAATGTTGTGGTTGCTCAAATCCACTTGAAAAATGTCGAAACCTCCAATACTACCTTCCCGTCTGGAAACGAAATATCCTTTTTTCCCATCCGTGGCAAGTACAAAATCCACTTCGTCCCCGGTGGTATTAATAGGATAGCCCAAGTTTTCAGGAGAACTCCATTCGGTACCATCAAATGTGGTTTTGAAAATATCATAACCACCCATAGAATTAGCACGTTTTGAACTAAAGAAAAGCGTTTTCCCGTCGGGGTGCAAAAACACACCTACTTCATCTTCGCTGGAATTTACTTTAGAGCCCAAGTTTTCCGGTTTGCCCCATCCGTCTCTGCCTTCTTTGTGAGAAACATAGATATCTCCACTTCCAAAACCGTCTTTCCGTTCGCTTACAAAGTAAATCGTTTTTCCATCGGCGCTTAGGCAGGCATAACTTTCCCAATAAGGCGAATTGATTGGCTTAGGAAAAGGTGCAGGCGCACTCCATTTCCCGTTTTTATTGGATTTGCTCTGGAAGATATCTCCGCCGTTTTCGTTTTTATAGGATAGAATTCTTTTTCCGTCAGCAGTAATGCTAAATGCAGCATCGTGGCCATCGGTGTTTAAAGCACCTATTACCGGTTCTGCTTTTTCCCATTCCCGGGTGGTATCATTAAAGTGCGACATGTAAATATCTTCAAAAAACTCATCGTCATTCACATCCTTTTTGGCATTTTTCCCTTCTCCCCGACGGCTGGTCAATATCAAAGTTTTTCCATCGGCAGTGAAGGATGGGTGATAATCGTTGTGGTCAGAATTGATTCGCTCACCCATGTTGGTAATCCGAACCGAAAGGGGGTGTTTCATTAATTCCAGGGCAGTTTGACATTGTTTTTTGTAGTAAATGGCCTGTTCTGCATCAGATTTTTCCACTCCTTTAACATTGTAAAAACTTTCGTAGGCCTTGATGGCATCTTCCAAACGATCGGACTCCTGGTATGCTTTTCCTAAATAAAGGTATAGCATTTTATCAATTTTATCGTTGCTGGTTTTTGCTTTTTCCAGATATGGAATAGCCCCAGCCTGGTCTTTCATCTGGATTTTACACTCCGCTATTCTAAAATTTAATTCTGCATCATCCGGAAATTGATTGTACATATCCTGATACATTTTCAATGCGGCGGCATAATCCTGTTCGTTGAATTTAAGCCTTGCTTTGGTCATTTTTATTTTATCGGGCCCGTCCGGTCCGGCAAAAGTTTCCACTGCAATGAGACTTAAAAAAAGAAATAAAAGGGTTTTTAGCTTAGACATCTGCGACTATTCGTAAGAATTGCTAAATTAAGGCTTGATTTGAATTGTAGACCGATGTGGAAAAAAAATCTATGCACACCCGGTTCTTGTCCCAGGAATTGCGCATTTATTACCTGTTGTTTGTTGCATTAGTAAGAAATAAGCAGAATGTTTTTGTTCGAAGTCAGGGTATTTCTTTAGAAAAGCAACATAAATATTCCGCTTCCCATCATTAAGCCATCCAGCCAAAGGTAATAGTAATAGTCGGAAGGCTTTTTTTCGTGTAAAGGAAGAAGAATAGCCAATCCTACTCCGGGTAAAGCAAGTTGAAGGAACAAGCGTAAGTTAAAATCGTCGAATACCAGCCAATAGGAACTGAGTATATACAAGAAGATGCAAGTAATTATTATCCATTGTGTTTCTTTCCAGGTGAGAGAGTAAACAATGTTTTTAATTCCTTGTTGTTGGTCTGACTCTTTATCCTTGCTATCAAAAAGCACACAAATAGGTAAAATAAGGAGCAAACGGTGAATGACAAACATCCAGGAATAAGGCGATTGGAGCATATCCCATTCCGATAAGGGTAGTAAAACTGTGGTGATGGTCCAAACTACAGCCAGGTAAATTGTTTTACCAAAGGCCAGGCGTCTGAGGAAAACAAAGGGTTGAAAGGGTAATTTGGGTGCGGTATACAGAAAGGTGGCTAAAGCAAGTACCAAGGAAAGTGCCTGAGTTTCAGGTTCAAGCAGAAAAAAGAGGAGTAGGGAAGCCAGTGTTGAAACTCCAAACACGACTAGCAGAAAGTTTTTATGGGAAAGGTTCCAGGCTTCTCTTTCCTTTCCAACCAGGGTTTCGCCCGACAAAAACCAATGCAGAGAATAGCTACATAAGGTTCCGAAAAAGAGAAATAATAGAATTAGTGGATTGGATGGAAAGTTAAAAAAGGAATAGCAGGATTCTGCCATGACCGTAGCGACCAAAGCGATAAAGAAATTGCCAAATAAGAAGTAATGAAAGACTTTTTTTAATGATTCCATCGCTACCCGGATGGAGGGTTTTATTTGGTACCGGTATTAGCCATTTTAGTTTCGACGACTTTTCCCCCTTTAATATAGAGCGTTTTAATCAACTTACCGCTAGCATCATAAACGTTTTGTTTTCCTTCTATCAGAACTTTGTTTTTAAAGGTACCTTCTTTCTCCACTTTGTTTTTATCTCCTTTATGGTAAGTGGTAAACTGTCCATCCGGAATAAAACCTAGTTCTTTAGGTGGTTCTTCTTTTTTGGCTTCTACCAGCATTGGACCTACCGGTGCTTTAGGCCTGTCGACCGGATTTCCCAAGTCATAGTTTTTGGTATTACCCGGGTCAATTTTTCCTTCGTTAAAGTATTTTTCGGCCTTCAGGGAACCATTTTCGTAGTATTCTTTTAATACTCCCGACTCCTTTCCGTCTCTCCAGTCGCCTTCATACATTGGGTTTCCGTTGGCATAATAGTACTTTTGCTGACCCTCCCGTTTTCCTTCAGAGTTAAACTGCCAATCATAAAACAAAATGCCATTTTCGTGATAATATTTGTAAACGCCAATCCAGTTTTTCTCTTTCCAGTTTCCCTCTTCCTGCAGTCGGCCATTTTCGTAATAGAATTTTGCCGGTCCATTGGGTTTGTTGTTGGCAAAGGTAATTTCCCCTTTTAATTTGTTATTTGGGTAGTATTTTCTCCAAACGCCTACTTTTTTATTGTTAAAGTATTCTCCTTCTTCTACCAGTTGGCCTTCTGAATAACCCGGGTTAGAATTGTTTTTGTTTAAAACAACCCAATGGCCCTGACGTTGATCTTGGGCATCTTTTCTATTCACCGTATCGCCTTTATACATTTCAAAAGATTGAGCAAAGGCAGAGGAGGCTGTGATTAGGAGTACAAATAGGAAAAGGTTTTTCATTGTAGAACTAAGAAACAATGCGTTTCAACTCGCAAAGGTTAAAAAAAATGAGCAAATTACCAATTTTGGTCGACAAAATGCAAGGTTTTGGTTTAAAATGGTTGAATTTATTGGTATTGCTATTACCTTGCAATCCAAATTTGAAAAGGTTTTGGCTTCAAAAAACTTCCATAAATCACAGCATCCGATTGGAATTTTCGATTCAGGTATTGGCGGATTAACCGTAGCAAATGCCATTTGTAAATTATTACCCAACGAAAGCATAGTTTATTTTGGGGATACGGCCCATTTGCCTTATGGAGACAAATCTCCGGAGAGTATCCGACATTATTCTGCCAAAATAACCCACTACCTTACCGAACAAAACTGCAAAGCCATTGTAATAGCGTGTAATACCGCATCGGCGTTGGGATTTCAAACAGCTAAGGATATTGCAGGAGCTTCCATTCCGGTTATTAATGTGGTTGACCCCGCTGTGGCTTATTTGGCTCAACATTTTAAAGGTAAAAGAGTGGGTATTATCGGAACAAAGGGCACTGTTAATTCCAGAATATATGTGAACAAATTAAGCAAGGCCGACAAAACCATGGAAGTGGCGCAGCTAGCCACACCTTTGCTGGCGCCTATGATTGAAGAGGGGTTTTTTAATAACAAAATCTCCAAAACCATTATTAATTCCTACCTGGAAAAGAAACCCCTAGCTCAAATTCAGGCCTTGGTGCTTGGATGTACCCATTATCCATTAATAAAACCCGAAATAGATAGTTTCTATAAAAAGAAGGTTCAGGTACTCGATACCTCTGAAATTGTGGCCAAAGCAGTTGAACAAACCCTCCACGATCAAGGATTGCTGAACGAAACGGTGGGAAAAGCAGAAAAAATCTTTTGCGTTTCAGATTATACCAAGGCCTTTGAAGAAAGCGCAAGATATTTTTTTGATGAGAAAATAAACCTGAAAGAAGTAAGACTTTGGAAAGAGTAAGGGGTTGATTTACAGCTAATTGCTTTTTGTTTTTTCACCGTGAAATGAGGTTGCATTAGAAAGCCTGAGTTTAAAAAAGTTTAATCCATCGCGAAAAAAATTTGTTAGTTTGAAAAATCTGTTTACATTTGCTCAACAATTCAAAAATTTCGACCAACGATAGAACTCTACTTTAATCGCACTTATCGGTCAATTTTACATTAACATTTTAGCAATTTGTGTGAGCCAATTTTGTGGTCTTACATTCATTTTTTAACCAACTAAAACTAGGAGGCATCATACGCATACGTGTACTTTCATTTTTTAATTAACCATTAAAACCAGGAGGTCACCATGCAAAGTTACGGCCTATCGGACAAGCAACTTGTCCACCTTTACGCTAAGGGCAGCGAAAAAGCCCTCGAAGTGTTGTTGCACCGTCACAAACGCAAACTTTTCAGCTACATCAACACGATGGTTAAAGACCGTCAAAAGGCGGAAGATTTGTTTCAAGACACCTTTATTAAGGTAATCGACCAAATTAAGTCGGGTCGATACAAAGAACAAGAACGTTTTTTACCCTGGTTGTACCGTATAGCCCATAACTTGGTTATAGATACCTTGCGCAAAGACAAAAAGATGATTATGGAAAGAGCCAATGACCATTACAATCCATTGGATCATATTCAAGCAATTGATACTTCCATTGAAGATAAAATCAACCAAACAGGAAATTCCTATTTGCTTAAAATGTTGATTAAACAATTGCCCGATAACCAACAAGAGGTCTTAATTATGCGCCATTACAGCGATATGAGTTTTAAAGAAATTGCCGATGTAACCAATGTAAGTATCAATACTGCTTTGGGTCGTATGCGTTACGCTTTAATTAACCTCCGTAAATTAATGGAAGATCATCGCTTGAACATGGTGGCCTAAGCCTACCTTTGTGTCATTGATTTTCAAACGTGGAAAATTCAAGCACCATAACGTCTGATTTCCTAAAACCCGCCGATCAGGTGGGTTTTACAGGTAATTTACCAACAAAAACATCTGTTTTGGTAGTAGGCCAAGGACTTGCGGGTTCTTGGCTTTGCTATTTTTTATGGAAGCATAACATCGACTTTAAAGTGGTAGACAATTTTCACCATGAATCTGCTTCTACCGTGGCTGCCGGTCTTATGAATCCCATTGTTCCTAAAAGGTTAACAGCCACCTGGAAAGCCGAAGAGCTATTCCCCGATTTTATTACCGCAGCCTACCAAGAAATACAAAAATTTATTGGACTTCAGGTTTATTTCCCGGATACCCTGATACATAAACTTTTTTACCACGAAGATGATATTGTTGCCTGGGAATTGCAACGAAACAAAGGTTTTGACAATTGGTTAGGGCCTGTAGTTCGCAAAACACTGAATACTAAGCTCAAACCTCACTTGGGTTATGCCGAAATTCACCATTCGGCCTGGGTAGATATCCCTTCGCTGATTAAGGCCTTCCAGGAAAAACTTAAAACATTGGATTTGCTGATTCAAGAAGAATTTGAATATGGCAAAATGATTAAAACCGAGTCGGGATACCAGTATAAAGATCTGAATTTTGAACGGGTTATATTTTGTGAAGGCAGCCAAATTCGAAACAATCCCTGGTTTGGACAATTGCCATTTAATGCTACCAAGGGCGAAGAATTATTGCTCTCCATCCCTGAACTGGACTTGGAACAAGTTGGGTACGCCGGCTTACACCTCATACCTTTTGGAGAAAACAAATACCTGGTTGGTTCCACCTTTCGCTGGGATGATATAAGTAGCGAGCCTACCGATTGGGCTAAAGAGGAAATACTAAACAAGCTCAAAAAAGTATACAGTGGTCCATTCGAGATTTTAGAGCAAAGTGCCGGAATAAGACCGGCATCTAAAGACCGAAGACCCTTGGTAGGCTTTCATCCTAAACATCCGGAAATAGGTATATTTAATGGTTTGGGAACCAAAGGATTACTTTTGGCCCCCTTGATGTCGGATTATTGGATTAAACATTTGAAAAACAACCGGACTTTTGAACCGGAAATACATGTAAAACGATTATTTAAATAATGCTTATGAAAGTTTCCATCATTGGCTTAGGCTGGTTAGGTCAACAATTGGCCGAGCGCTTTATTGAAGCAGGATTTCAGGTGAAAGGAACGGTTAGAACCCAAGAAAAGGCCGATTCGCTTTCCAAACTACAGGTTGAAATTAGTCTGTACGATTTTCCGAATCAAGCACCGAATGAGGTTTTTGACGCCGATGCCATAGTGCTTACTGTGCCGCCGGGAAAAATGGAAGATTACCTGGGAATGGTTTGGACCCTGACGGAAGAAATAAAGCTTTCTCCCATTAAAAAGGTCGTATTTCTAAGTTCGGTTTCGGTTTATCCGGAATGTAATAAAGAGGTGGATGAGCAATTTCAAGGAATACCCGACTCTCCCCAAGGTAAACTGCTGGTAGAAGCGGAAAAGATAGTATTGAGTATGCGCGGAAAATCGGTAACGGTTTGTCGCCTTGGCGGTTTGGTAGGAGAGAACCGGCATCCCGGAAAATTTTTGGCAGGAAGAAAAGGTTTACCCAACCCCAATAGTCCGGTGAACCTTATACATGGACAAGATGCAACGGACTTGATTTTTAGACTTTTGTCTGAAAATGATGGTAATGAAGTGTATAATATTTGCTCATCGGAGCATCCTACAAGGAAGAGCTTTTATGTAAAAGCAGCCGATTTGCTTGGAATGGAAAGGCCGGAGTTTCAGCAAGGCGGGCAAGAAAGCTGGAAGAGGGTGAGCAACAAAAAAGTGCTGGATAAAATAGGTGAATTTGAATTTAGATCCATTTTGCCGCAAACCATTATGGAAGGAGCTCTGTAATCCATTTTAGGATTTGGTTCACTTGATTCAAAAAACCGGTTTATTGGGCTTGCACCCCGGGGCAACGATAGAGGTAAGTAGCCCACAGGAGCACGCGGCGCTAGCCAAGTGCTACGAGGACTACAACCGATAGCGTGACCCGAACGCCCATGCAAACATGTTGGGTGCAGCACCATGCTTTTTGGGCGGAGGGGGCCCCCCAACAAACAAAAACAATCCCTCTAACGCCAATTGAATGCTTGGCAAGGGAAAGAAATTGCTACTTTAGGCAACAAATTTTTTCCGATGCGCCGTTCCTGTTTCGCCCTTCTTTTTTTACTACTTACTTATAGCGGATTTTCCCAAAAGGCCTGGTTGTCAAAACCGCTTCAGGAGGCCGTTTCCGGCAACGATCACACTCCCGTTGAAGTGATGATTTACATGAAAGATAAGGTGAATCTAGACTCCATGCTTCATGAATTTAGAACCAATAAAACCAAACTTTCGGTTAGGGCAAAAACGACTATGCATGCCTTGATGCAAAAAGCTAATACTACCCAAGCAGAAGCAATTGCTTTTTTGACAATTTATGGCAACCAATTTCCCGGGTCGGTTGAACGGGTTGAATCGTATTGGATTGCCAATGTAATGGTGGTGAAAATGGCACCTAACCTGGTACCGGAATTGCAAAACCTGCCATCGATTGAGCGCATGGAACTTTGTTCGGAGCAGACATTGAAACCGGTTGAATCGATGAAACCAATCGCCTCAGAGCCCAAATCGGTGGGCGGACATGAAATTGGGTTAGAAGTGATAAAATCTACCGCCTTGTGGGCTATGGGTTATACCGGGCACGGCAGATTAATGTATAGTGTGGATACCGGATCCTGGCCTCAGCACCCAGCCATTGGAAACCGGTTTAAAGGAAATTTTTTCCCGATAGATCAAGCCTGGTACGCCTTTGATAGTCCGATACCGGCAGATAAAAGTGATAGTCACGGCACCCATATTTTAGGTACAACCCTGGGTTTGGATACCACCACCCACGATACTATTGGTTCGGCCTTTAATGCATATTGGATTGCTACCGATCCTATAGTAGAAGATTTGGCGTTGATAAAGCCCATGAGTCAGTTGCTACTTGCTTTTCAGTGGGGATTGAATCCGGATGGAGATACTGCTACCACCGATGATATTCCGGATGCTATCAATAACTCCTGGGGAATTGCTTTAACTCCCGGTGCTGATACCTTGTGTCACAGTTTAGCTTCCGATATGTTTATGGCGGTTGAAGCGGTAGGTACTGCTGCGATTTTTGCTGCCGGAAATGAAGGTCCGGATACCTTAACTGTTGGAAGACCGGCTTTTATTAGCAATTCGGAAGTAGATATTTTTTCGGTTGGAGCATTGAACGGAAATAGTCCGGATTATGCCATTGCCTCCTTCTCGAGTCGTGGACCCAGCGTTTGCGGAGGAAATGGTTCTTTACTGATTAAGCCTGAAGTGTCGGCTCCGGGTGTTAATGTACGGTCGTCGATAGGGCAAAATGGGTATTCGCAGTATTCCGGAACTTCCATGGCATCGCCACATGTAACCGGTGCAGTTTTGTTGTTGAAAGAAGCTTTTCCTTATTTGGCCGGAGAAGAAATTAAAAGGGCGCTTTACTTTACCGCTACGGATATGGGAGTTGCAGGGGAAGATAATGTGTATGGAATGGGTTTGATTAATGTGGAGGCAGCATTTAATTACCTTTCTCAAAGTTATGTTCCAGTTCCACCCGATGCCCGTACCTACGATGTTGCTATTGTTCAGGTTGCTCATCCGGCTAATGGCAGTGTTTTTTGTGATGAAAGTTTGAGTCCGCAGGTGGTGCTGAAGAACCTGGGCGATTCAACCATTACCCAAGCGTATATTTATTATGGTCAAGTCGGGGGAACGGTATATACCTTCGATTGGGTTGGACAATTGGCCGCCGGGGAATCGGAAACCCTGGCTTTGCCTGCCATTACCTTCAACCAATATGGACCTATCGAACTTTCGTTCAGAGTAGAGCTAAATGGTAACTTCATGGAATACGATGCAGTAAACAACCGTCGTATGGCTAGGTTTAATCGTTCTAAAACCGTGGCATTGCCCTTTTTTGAAGGGTTTGAACAAGGCATAAACCCGGAAGTATGGTACAAACAAAATCCGGATGGAGATAAAACCTGGGATACTGTATCAACCGATGGACTGTTATTTAGCTCCAGGTCGGCTACCATGGCATGTGGAATGAGCGTTACCAATAACCGGAAAGATGGTTTGATTAGCCCTTCTTTTGACTTGAGTGCGGCCGATGATTCCATAACTTTAAAATTTTCGGTGGCTTATAAATTCCGTTCGGCTTCGTTGGGCGATACCCTGAGCGTTTGGGTTAGCACAGATTGTGGCGAAACGTTTCCAACCAGGGTTTACAAAAAAGGAGGGGAAGAGTTAAAAACGGTTGAAGGCCATGAGGCTAATTTTTTCCCCGATTCGGCCGGACAATGGAGAGAAGAGGAGGTTGATTTGTCTGCTTTTGCCGGACAGCCTTCGGTTATGTTAAACTTTGTGGCCAAGAATCGCAGGGGCAATAACATTACCCTGGATCATATTTGGTTGTATAGCGGACTTCAGCCAATTGGCTTAAACGAGTTGGAGCAGCCCGAGGCCATAGTTTTTCCAAATCCCGGTGCGGAAGCAGTAAGAATTGAAGCAAAAGGACTCTCTCCGGGTAAGGTTTTGGTGGAATTGGTAGACCTAACCGGTAAATGCTGGAACAAAAAAGAAATGGAATGCAATGGGTCTAAATTAAACCTGAACTGGGAATTGGGTCAAGTGCCAACCGGGGTGTATTTTATTGGAATTAAGGCCCCAAATGGAAATCGTTGGTTAAAGTGGGTGAGGGAATAAGCAAAAAACCCTCGCCTGGCTATTCGTAATACAGTATTTTTCGTTTAGCCACAACCTTCTTTTCCTTACCATTGGTTTGATACCGGATAATCCAATTGCCTTTGCGATCAAACTCGTAACTGTATTGAACGCTTACTTCGGTTTGTATCGCATTTCTTTCATACCTAAACGTATTGGATAGGTTGTGTTCAAGCTTTCCTAGCAAACAAGCATTGGCATCGTAGAGGTAATGGTTCGAGAAACTGTAGCTCCAGGTCGAATTTCGAATGGTATTGTCTTGTTGTGAATGCCGAATGATGTTTCCCCATTTATCATAAGAAAAGGACCCATTGATGATTAAACAGGAATTAGACCCGGCACAAAAATCCATCAGGGAGTATTGTGTTTTTCGTCCAAGCGAATCGTATGCAAAACTCATGTTGCTTCCGGAGCTTCCTTCATTGGTCTTATAAATGACTTGTTGATTTAAAACGCGACCGTAGTTTCCTAATGTAACTGTGTATTCTTCTGTTTCCAGGTATACATAAGATTTGTCCCGATTAGGAAAGGTATAATGGAATCGTATTTTTTTACGATCATTTTCATAAGACACTGAATAATTAAAATTGTTTTCAGGGTTCAGATTATTGGTATTCATGAAATGATCCATCCATCCATTTTGGAAGGTTCTTTCATTCAAAACTTTGGCCTGTAGGCTGGGCTGTTCGGTTATCTTACGCAAGTCTCCTTTCGTATTAAATTCATAACGAACCAGGTAACTTGTATTTGTTGAGCTTCGAAACGAATCCATTTCGAGTTTTCCCCATTTATTGAAATTCAGAAAGCTGGTATCTCCATTGGTATCCCATTCTATTACGCTTTTTATTTTACCATTCAAGTGGAAATTATCCCAGGTTTTCTCAACCTCGGAGGCTTTAATTTTCTCGTAAATGGTGGTAGAAAAATCCTTGTATCTTTCTTGAGCCAAACCTGGTAAAATGTGGGTGATACCAAGGATCAGGAGGAGTATTTTTTTTACCATAAATAAGTTTTTTTTCCTGGCGCAATTATTAAGCCAAAACCTGTTTTTGTGTTGATTTTTAGGCGGGTCCCTTTCGCCTTATTGAAGTTTTGTTTTTTGTTTCAACCATTTTTGCAGAAGGCTCAGGGCCGGGCTATTCGTTCCTAGTCCTCGTCACCCTAGGCTAACGCCGTAGGGTTCCTGTGGGCTATCCACTTCTATCCCTACCCGAGGTGCAAGTTCCAACGGCGGCAATTTGTACCGGTAGGATTGGGCACAAAAAAGCCGATTTCCACAAGTTTATCGGTAAGGAAATCGGCTTTAAAAAGGCCTTTATTATAGGTTAACGATTCGGCTTAGGTATTTATCCTTTCCGTTTTCTAAAATTACGGTAAAAACTCCGGGTTTAAGACCAACGGCTTCTATCAGCAGTTCTTCTCCGTATACTGCCGGAAAATCCCGAACCACTCTACCGGTCATATCAACCAATTTGGCTGTGAATTTTTGGTTGCTTGGATTAGGAAAATACACGGATGTTGTGGTCGTAAACGGATTAGGTATAGCGGCTAAAAACTTGTTGTAATTGCGTTCTTCTATTCCGGCACTAATGTCAACACAGCCATTTGAAATTTGTTTTTCTATGGTTTCATATTTATCGTTTACAAAGGCCACAATTTCACTTACACAAGCCTGCACAGGCAAGGCATCGCTAAAGTAAACCCGTAAAAACGGACTAGGCAAATAAAATTTAGGGGTAGTTCCTTCAACGGTATCTAAACCGGCAATTTCAAGGTTGCCATGGCGGATTATCGGATTAAAGCCGGGTACCAGGCAGCGAACCGAGTCAACACCGGAAATGCCACTTACTTTAAATTGGAATCCCATGATTTTACTTAGTGGACAATTCAAATACACATCGAAAAAATCTTCAGAGGATGCGCCGATGGTAAGTACACCGATTTGGTTGGGATTATGTCTTCCTGTAGGGAAGGAACAGGGGATTAAGGCACCCCAATAGGCTTCATCGTCGCCGTGTCTAACGCATTGTTGGTCAAGAGCAGCATCTACAATGTTAATGGAGCCGCTGTTGTCAAGGTCGTTGCAAGGCACAGGCTGCAAGGCATGTGTTTGAACATCGGCTACGTAGTTAACCACATCGTTCATGTGACGAAGGGTATCGCCGGTAATATCACCGGGCAAGGCATAACCATTACAATTGCCTGCACAATCAAGTTGGGCATTTCCAAGCACAGCCCCGGTACAATCGGTCCAGGGAGTGCAATTACTAAGCAGTTGAATAGAAGGTGTTCCATTGGCATCCCGGTTTAAACGGAAACAAGCACGTACTATGTTATTGTCGTAGCGTTGTTCGTAGCGGCCCAGGGCGTCAGGTGAGTGTAACCAGTTTACATCTGCCTGAAACACATAAACACCGGTATCAACATCGGTAACATCAATCCATTGGCATTGAGTACCGGAGCCGTAAATATCACCACAGCCATGCGAAATTCCCATGTTTCCACAGCCGTATTGTCCGGATCCTCCGCCCCCGCATTCCAAATCCATTACACAAAATCCGTTTTTCAAACCAACCGGAATTTGGGTACCGTTTTCGTCGTATAAGGTGTATTTGCCATAGTGCTGAAAGTGCCAGTGGCCGTGGCAGGGAGCCCATTCAAATACCGGGCTTGGAGTAGTGATACTGGCCGGAGGCTGTCCGATATAATAGTCCATATCGCCATCGTTACGAATGTGCATGGTAAAGGTAATTACCTGACGAGCTCCGTAACCGGTAACACAATTTTCGGTTACCGAACAGTTGTCGGCGGTGTAATTGGTAAGGGTGAAGGAAGAGATAAGGGCGGCTGAATCTATCACCAGGTCGGGTCCGGTGCACAAGGGGCTTGGAGGATATATACAAGAGCCATCGTCTTGGGTAGCAAGGGGATTGTAATTGCAGGAGGCCTGGTCGGTACATCCGGTAATAGGTCCGTCGTAGCTTAAGGTCCAATTGATATTGGAGTTGCCGCAGGGGTTTCCGGTTCCATCGCCTAGTCGGATGTAATAGGTATAGTTTGCTATGAGAGCTGCGTGAATAAGGGCACCATTTCCGGATGTACAACCTGAATTGGCAAAATAAACAGCACCTTGAATTCCTTCTGAAAGCACAATTCCTTGGCAATGGTCATAAATCCAGATGGAAGAAGAGTTGCAAGAATTTCCCTGGTTACAGGTAGAAAAGGTATACATGCCGTTTGCAGAAGGAGTAAAACTATACCAGTAATTATCGAAAAGGGAGGTGTAAGATCCGGCAGTAATTGCTTCGGCTGAGCTACAACCGCCTCCCGGAGGACAATTAAACTGAACCGATTCTCCATAGCCGTAGGCTCCGTTTTGGGCTAGGGTGTCGCCATTTATTTTCAGCAAATAATAGCCATTCCCATAAGTACAACAAATACCATCACCATACGAATCATGGATGTTAAAGGTGATGCAATCAATGGAATCTGGTATACAATATTCAAACGACATCAATGTACCTGCTGCTCCTGTAAAACTTCCCGATGCCAAAATAGTTCCTCCCCCGTTGGTAATATCCCAGGAGGTTTCGGTAGGGTAACTGTCAGAAAAAACATCGAGGCTTATGGTATTAAAGCCGTTTCCACAACTTGCCCAAAGCCTAGTGTATCCTAAAAAAACAAGGGTAATGAGGGTAAAAACTTTCTTCATGAAAGGTATAATTTGGGGTAAAGATAGAAATTTAAGGAATAATAAGTGAAACAAGAAAAGCGTGGGAGCCAGGTCAGAAAGGAAGAGTTATTACTGTTTAATTGCCTGAAAGACAGATAAGAATCACAGCACCTCACCTATTGTTTCCAGTTTATTCCTTCGTGAGCCTTTGAAGAGTATGGTTGAATTACCGGGCGGGTTGGCTTTGAAAAAGTCGGAAAGTTCAGCAGCATTGGCCCAAAAATTATATCCGTTTTGTTTTAGGGCAAGGAATTGAGCTCCTACCAAATGAACCTGAGTAAATCCAAGATCACGAACCAAATCCAAGATATGCTTATGTTCTTTTTCGGCATAGTCGCCAAGTTCCATCATTTCGCCCAGCACTAGAATTTTGTTTGGGAAATCCTGCTTTTCGAAATTACGAATGCTAGCTTCCATGCTGGTAGGATTGGCATTGTATGCGTCAAGAATTAGGGTATTGCTTCCTTTTTTTACAAACTGGGCCCGGTTATTATCGGGTATATACGAGGCGATTCCTTTGGCAATTTGTTCCGGTTTAAGTCCGAAGAAACTACCGATGGCAATGGCTGAAAGAATATTGGAAAAATTGTATTCGCCGGTGAGATTGCTTTCTACATTGTTCCAATCCGGGTTTCCCCTTTTTTTCCATTTTACATTTAAAAAGGGTTCGGTATGGGTAATTTCTCCTTCAAAATCGGCACCGTGTTTGCCATAACGAACGGCCAGGTGAATTCCTTTAGCAATCGGCTCCAAATATGGATTACCAGATTCGAGGAAGATACCGCCGCCGTTTTCACGAATAAAATCGAACAATTCGCCCTTGGTTTTTACTACTCCTTCTATACCGCCCATTCCTTCGAGGTGTGCTTTTCCTATGCTGGTAATTAAGCCAAAATCAGGCTCGGCAATTTCAACCAGTTCCCGGATATCTCCCGGTTTACTGGCTCCCATTTCAATTACTGCCATTTCATGGGTTTCGTTAAGGCAAAGCAAAGACAATGGAACCCCAATCTGATTGTTTAGATTACCGAAGGTGGCATAGGTGTTGTATCCTTGCGAAAGCACTCTGGAAACAAGTTCTTTGGAGGTGGTTTTTCCGTTGGAACCGGTTATGCCGATTACCTTTAATTTTAGGGTTCTTCGGTGGAAGCGGGCCAGACTTTGTAAGGCTTTTAAAACATCCGGTACCAACAGAAATTTATCATCCAAAACGGCATCTTCCTCGTCAACCACTGCATACGAAGAACCGGCATCCATAGCTTGGGCGGCAAACCGATTTCCATTAAAGTTTTCGCCTTTCAGGGCAAAGAACATGGACCCATTGCTAATTTTTCTGGTATCGGTGCAAATGCCCGAAGTGGTTAGAAAAATGGAATGGAGTTTTTCTATGGTACAAAATTTCATGGCTTGAAAGTTGACCAAAGAAAATCAAGGAAATGCTTGTTGGAAAAGCGAATCCAAAAAGTTACTAAACCTTAAATGTGTGCAAGAATCCAATCCGAAGTAGCCTGCATTACCTCCTTGCGTTTGGTATCGTAATGAGATTCATGGTATTGGTTTTCCCAGAATTTGGTTGTTATGTCGCCTTTGATTTTGGCGGAAAACTGTTTTGTTCCTTCCGGACTGATTAATTTATCGGCGGTGCCGTGGTAAATATACAAGGGCAGGTTGAGGTCGGAGGCATTTTCCAGAGCCCAGGCTGCTGCATCGAATGTCCCCAGAAAGAAAGCCGGGGTAATATAATCGTGAACTAACGGGTCTTTGCTGTATATTTCACATTCGGCAGGAATGGAAGAAATGGCCGAGGCATCAAGTTTGGTTCTTTGTTGCAATCCGGGAAGAATTCCGACTACCAGTTTGCCTAGTGCAATTTGCAAAGCAGGAGGGTCGAATGCCAGTTTGAGCCAAGGTGCAGAAGCGATAATTCCATTTACTTTAGGTTTACGACGAAGGGCGTAGTTTAGAACCACATTTCCACCCATGCTATGTCCAAAAATGAATTTCGGGATTTCAGGAAACAGGTTTTCTGCCTGTTTTAAGGCATCGGTAACCCCTTCGAGCAAGATTTCATAAGAGGGAGTATGACCTCTTTTTCCGCCGGACTTACCATGGCCCCGGTGGTCGTAGGCCAAAACGGCAATGCCTTGTTCGGCTAAAAATTGAGCGTAGGGTGAATATCGACCACTGTGTTCACCCATTCCATGTACCATAACTAAGGCTGCCTTGGGTGCGTCGTTCCACCAGGCTTGACCGTAAATAGTTAATCCGTCGGGAGCATTCCAGGATAGTTCTTTGTGATTCATAGCATCAATTTGGTACAAACGTACTAAGTTTTTTAACCCAAATGGTCGTCAAAAACGTAATCCTATTTTTTGGCCAGAGGAGCCGCTTGGGTTTTTATAGGAATTTATCGGGTTTTTTGTTGGATGATATTTTATTGATTTGGTTTCTTTTGAAAAGCCGCGGTTGGGGTTTGCACCCCGGGCAACGATAGAGCCAAGTAGCCCACAGGAACCCGACGGCTTTAGCCTCGGGTGACGAGGACTACAGGCGATAGCGTGACCCAAACGCCCTTTGCTGCTATATGGTTGATTTGCAAGCGATTGGTAGGGCGTGAAGGGGGCCCGCCAAATTCAAAAAAAAACGGGAAACCTATGAAAGGAATCCCGTTTAGTGAGGTAATTGCTTGTTCTACTATGGGAAAATACCCAAGTTTTCGTAGGAGGCGGCAACTTTTTTAATGGCACAAACGAAAGCGGCAGTTCTAAGGTCACCGATTTCGGGTTTATCGATTAAGATTTGACGAATTTGGTGGTAGGCATTGATCATGGTTTCTTCCAAACCGCTGTAAACCAGGTCGCGTTCATCAGCACCGCGTTCCAACTTAGCGTGTTGCTCCTTGGAGAATTTTTTCCCTGTTAAGGCTTCGATGGACTCCATTAAATCGGAGTTTTGGCGCTCATCGAAACGTTTGGTCATGCGGCCAAAGCGAACATGGCTCATGTTTTTCAACCATTCGAAGTAAGAAACGGTAACACCGCCGGCATTTAAGAAAATATCTGGGATGATATAAACACCTTTTTTGAGGAGGATTGCTTCTGCTTCGGGCGTAACAGGTCCGTTAGCAGCTTCGCCGATGATTTTTGCTTTGATATTTTTGGCGTTATTGGCGTGAATTTGATTTTCGAGAGCTGCCGGAATTAAGATATCGCACTTAAGTTCGAGGGCGTCGGTTGATTTTTCGAGGTTCGTAGCACCCGGGAAGTTGAGAATGGAGCCGGTTTTTTTGCGGTGAGCAAGAACCATATCCGGATCTAGACCGTCTTTGCTATAAATGGCACCTTCGTATTCAGCCAGGGCAATGATTTTAGCTTTTCCTTCGTGGAAGAATTTGGCAGAGTGGTAACCAACATTACCCAAACCTTGAACCACAACCGTTTTGCCTTCGATGCCGGGTTTTAATCCCCATTTTTTACAATCTTCGGCAATGCTCAGCGCTTCGCGAACACCGTAGAATACACCAAGTCCGGTAGCTTCGCGGCGACCGTGAATACCGCCTTGAGAGATAGGTTTTCCGGTTACGCAGCCGGCAGCGTTGAGTTCGGTAGGATTAAAGGTGGCGTAGGTATCCATGATCCAGGCCATTTCTTTTTCTCCCGATCCATAATCCGGGGCAGGTACGTCGATGGCCGGTCCGATGAAATTCTTTTTAATAAGTTCGGAGGTATAACGACGGGTGATTTTCTCCATTTCTTCGTCGTTGAAATCGCGGGGACTGATTTTAATGCCGCCTTTCGCTCCGCCGAAAGGAACATCCACGATAGCGCATTTATAGGTCATTAAGGCTGCAAGCGCCATTACTTCATCTTGATTAACATGGATGCTGTAACGAATACCACCTTTGGTAGGCAGTTTGTGATGGCTGTGTTCAACGCGGTAAGCTTCAATTACTTTAAATTCTCCTTTGAGTTTTACAGGGAATTTAATGCGGTAAACGCTGTTGCAATATTTAATTTGATCCAGAATTCCTTTGGGGGTATCCAAATGTTTGGCTGCCTTTTCAAAGTAATTTAAAACATCGGCGAAAAATTTATCTTCTCCCCGCTGTTGTGTAAGTTTTGTGGCCATCGAACGTGGTTAATTTAAAGGTTAAACAGGGCGCAAACTTATGTATTTATTTAGGCTAACCCTGAAAAAAAAAGGGTTAAATTTCAACCATACACCTGTTAATATACTGATAATCAGCCATAAAAAGTGGTTTGGGGATGTAAAAATTACGACCAATGCAAGCAGTTTGGTGGGTGATTGGGTTGGTTATTGAGGAGAATCGGGAGCATAGTGTGAGTGCGGATGGTTGAGAACGGGGAAGCCTGTCGTCAGGATTTAGAGCGTCATTTTAAAAATAAGTAGTTGATTATTAGTATATTAATTCAAAAATATGACGGGTATATTTTACATTTACTTTGTTATATAAAATTTTAAGCCGATTATCGATATATTATGCAATTAGTCATTTGAATTTGCCAATTAAGCGATTTTTTTAAACGAAAATAAAACTAACAAGGTACAAATTACAAAATTGAAAATCGAAACAATCACTTTAAATCTTACGACTATGCAAACCATTAACACCAACACCTTTGCCGACACGGCCACCAGTCTTGGAGATTCCTTGATTTTCCGTTCGAACTACCAATCGGTACGCATTAAAACCGACGACATTTTGTATATTCAGGCATTAGCAGATTATGTCATTATAAAAACCACTTCGGCCAAATACATTACCTTATCTACCATGAAGGATATGGCTAAATTGTTAGAAGGACGTGGTTTTGCCCGTACGCACCGAAGTTATATTGTAAACCTGGATAAAATTTACAATATCAAAGGGTCCAGCATCATTGTTCACACGGATTCGAACAAAACAACCATTCCGGTAGGAAGGGCATTTAAGAAGGATTTTCGTCAATCGCTTGCTGCCTAGGTAAATGAAAAGTTGAGTTACTAACCTTTTAAATTGAATCAGATGAATACGATAACAGAACCTGCATGGTCTATGAGCTTATCTGCTCCTAACCAAGTGCTTACATATAAATCCAAGGTAACCAAACGTGGTTCGAACTATGTTCATCTTGGAGCTACCTTTACGTCGGCCGGAGTGCAAAACCGTTGGAATTTCAATCACCTTCGCTCCAGTTTCGACCAGCTTCACGATCAGTTCCACCATACAAACGAAACCGGTTTCCGCGATCAGAATACCGTATTGGCTTTTAACTCGTCGCAGAATACCCAGGCGGTATACTCGATAAAAGGAGCTTAAGGTGTGAATGTTTAAATTAAAAGCAGTTCGAATGCTCCAATTGGCTATTCCGGATACCCATTTTTTTAACCAATTGGTTTTTTCCAGTTTACCTCCCGGCAAGTAAACCGAGGCGAGGGCAACATCGTATTCTTGCAATGTCGCGGCTACCAAGGCAGGAAGCAAATCCAAATCGGAGGTATTATCACCTTCTAAACTAATCAATAAATCGTTATCTGCAGAACTGTGGCTTAGGATCCATTCCATTCCAAGGTTAAAGGAATGTCCCGGACCGCCGTTATAGGCTTTTTCGATCAGGTGTAATTTTGCAGATGGGAAGGCTTTTCTGATTTCTTCCCGTGTTGAATCGGTTGAACAATCGTCAACAAAAACATAAAACTTTTCATATTCAGGCAAAACCGATAGTAGGTTTTTGGCAAGTTCGGCTATGTTTAAAGCTTCATTAAAAACAGGAACGAGAAAGTAGATCATGTTCTCTTTCCCTTCTTTTAAAGGTGCTTTTCGGCGTGGTAAGAGGAACGAACCAAGGGGCCGCTTTCTACATAATCGAAACCTTTAGCCAAACCGGCTTCTTTATAAAAGGCAAATTGTTCAGGTCTTACATATTCTTTTACCGGCAGGTGTTTTTTGGTTGGTTGTAAGTATTGACCCAACGTCATGATATTTACTCCAACAGCTCTAAGGTCGTCCATGGTTTCCAGTACTTCGTCCTGAGTTTCACCAAGTCCGAGCATAATTCCTGATTTGGTGGTAAGTCCGCCCTCTTTCAGTCGTTTCAGCACTTCTAAACTGCGATCGTATTTGGCCTGGATGCGAACTTGTTTGGTAAGGCGTCGAACGGTTTCCATGTTATGAGAAACGATTTCAGGCTTTGCATCAATAATTCGTTGAAGGTTTTCCCAAATACCTCTAAAGTCGGGAATAAGTGTTTCAAGGGTTGTTCCTGGGCTTTGTTTTCGAACTTCGCGAATGGTTTCGGCCCAAATAATGGAGCCTCCATCTTTTAGTTCGTCCCTGTCAACCGAAGTAATTACTGCATGTTTGATACCCATCATAAGGATGGATTGGGCTACCCGTTTGGGTTCTTCCAAATCAACCGGTAATGGTCGTCCGGTAGCTACGGCACAAAAGCCACAGCTACGGGTACAAATATTACCCAGAATCATAAAGGTAGCAGTTCCGGCCCCCCAGCATTCGCCCATATTGGGACAATTTCCGCTTTCGCAGATGGTATGTAATTTATGTTCGGAAACTATTTTGCGGGTATTGGCATATTCCTTTCCGGTGGGGAGTTTAACCCGCAACCAATCCGGTTTGCGTTCTCGGGCTTCGGGTTGAGTTGTTTCAATGGTATCCATACAATCAATCTTCTTGACTGGCGGTGGAGGCTTTTCCGTTCCATTTGCCGCCAAAGTTCAAACTAACATAGAATGATAGCCATAAACTTTTGTTATTAGCAAAGGCCATCATAGGTATTTTCTTAAAATAGTAATCTGCAATAATGCCGGTTTCAATCGTCTTTACTCCTTTTTCTCTTCCTGCATAATCGAAGCTAAACCCAAATTTGGCATAAACGCCGGGATGTAATCTTAATTTATCAAATCCTTTGTACCAGGCACCACGACCATAAATATTGTATTGGTTATGCAATGGATTGTTAGGGTCATAGGCTTCGGATACAATTCCGCCATCGATGGCAGAAGGGTTTTTAATGACATCTACATAATATGGTTTGGTAATTCCCAGAGAAGAACCCAAAGCACCTAAATACCTTACTTCAATTGCCGAACCATCTGCTCGGCCTTTGCTAAAAATTATTTTGTGTAAACCATATCCTGTTCGGAGAATTAATAAGGAATTCATTTTGCCAAACACATAACCTTTGGCATTTTCATAGTAAGAGGTTTTGATTTCCCGGCCATTTTTCATTCCAACGAAATCAATTTCCCAAAAAGTTTTGGAATAACCGGTTCGGTGATGCGAACGCCGCAGGGTTATTCCCCAACCACCCGAATGGGCAAGAATTCCTGCCGTAAATTCTTTTCGATACAGAACTCGGGTATCTTTGTCGTCCTCAAGTGGCTTTTGCGAAAAAGCATCCTGACCCCAACCTATAAAAAGGGCAACCAATAATGGAAAAAGGATTTGTTTTTTGGCGAACATTGCTGCAAAGGTAAACCATTCTTATCACATGGCTACATCAACTATTATTTACAACGGACAGCTACGTACCGTTGCCAAACATTTGCAATCAGGGATTGAAATAATCACCGATGCGCCCACCGACAACCAAGGAAAGGGTGAAGCCTTTTCTCCTACTGATTTATTAGCTACTTCATTGGGTTGTTGTATGTTAACCATTATGGGTATTAATGCCAACACCAATGGTATTGATATAGATGGAACCCGGGTGGAGATTACAAAAATCATGGCTTCTAACCCCAGAAGAGTTTCTGAAATTGGCGTAGTAATTACACTTCCAAGTAAATCTTACTCAGATAAAGAAAAGAAGATGTTGGAAATTGCCGCCCTGAATTGTCCGGTTGCCAAAAGTTTGCATCCTGACATTAAACAGGATGTTCAACTCATTTGGCCTTAACTGTGGGACTTTTCAATCACTTTTCCTGCGTCGCCGTAAGCCGGGCAGGTTTGATGGGTGCGACAAGAAGTAGCTACCAAAGCAACAAACATACCGGCTGCTAGGGCAAAGAATAGTTTTTTCACGTTGTGCATAGTAAGGTTGGCAAAAATAAAGGGTTTCGACAATACCAAATCATTCCGTTCGATATTTTTCAACGCCGTAATCAACAATTTGTTTACCTAAAACGCTTGTTTTAAGAAAAATTATTGAATTTGCCGCTTTTTAGTTCAAACCTTCATTGGAATTACCGGTAAAATGATTGGAAATTTGCAAGCACCCCTACACCCGTCCTGGATGGAGTACATTGGACAGGAATTTGAAAAGCCCTATTTTAAGGAATTAGAAAACTTTTTGAAGGAGGAAGCCAATACCACCGTGTTTCCGCCATCTTCTAAAATATTCGCAGCTTTGCAAGCAACTCCTTTTTCTGAAATTAAGGTAGTTATCCTTGGTCAAGACCCATATCATGGTCCGGGACAAGCCAATGGGCTTAGTTTTTCGGTTAACGATGGAATGCCTCTTCCTCCATCCTTGAAGAATATATTTAAAGAACTGGTGAGCGATATAGGAATTCCTTATCCGACGAGTGGAAACCTGGAGCCCTGGGCCAGGCAAGGAGTTTTATTGCTGAATGCAACACTAACTGTTCGGGCAAATCAACCCGGGAGTCACCAAAAAAGGGGTTGGGAAACGTTTACCAATGAAATAATACACCAACTTTCCTTGCATAAACAGGGTGTGGTTTTTTTGCTTTGGGGAAAGTTTGCTCAGGAAAAGCAAGGGCTCATCCATGCTCAAAATCACCGAATTCTTATGGCCGCCCATCCTTCACCCTTAAGCGCTTACAATGGGTTCTTTGGGTGTAAACATTTTTCTAAAACCAATGATTTTCTGCGTTCCATTGGAAAGTCGGAGATTGATTGGAAGCTAGGAATGGATTTGTTTTCTTGAACACTTGCCACTGTTTGGTTGATAAACGATTATAATTCAGGTTGTTAACACTCCGACTTTTGCAAATAAAGTGAAATAGGACGAGTAAGGATTTTAGCAGAAATATTTCAATTTCTGGGGAACAATTTTACAATTCAAGTCCTACCTTTGCAACCGCAAAAAAATTGCATGGAACCTCCTCAGCAACCGATAAATTATGCCAATCGAAATTACAGCCCAACTGGTAGAACAGTTGAGGTCAGCCCTACTAAAGGCTGATCGTGAGGCTGTATTGCTGTTAATTTCCGATCTCCATTCTGCCGATTTAGCCGAAGTCTACAACGAACTACAAGCCCATGAAGGCCGGTTCGTATATGCTTGCCTAACAGAAGAGCAAAAAGCAGAGCTGCTTCCCGAACTCGACGAAGATGTTAGGGAAACCTTGCTTTCATCCCTTTCTGATGAAGAGATTGCGGAAACGGTTGATTTGTTGGATTCCGACGATGCGGCTGACTTAATTGCTGAACTTCCCGAAGAACGCCAGGAAGGTGTATTGGCCGAAATGGAGGATGAGGAGCAGGCCGATGATATTGCAGACCTTTTAAGCTACGACGAAAATTCGGCCGGTGGTTTAATGGCTACGGAGTTAATTCGGGTTCAGTTGAAATGGAATGTGGCCACCTGTGTGCGCGAAATGCGCCGTCAGGCCGAAGATGTGAAAGAGGTGTATGCTGTTTATGTGGTAGACGAAAGGGATGTATTGCAAGGCCTTTTATCACTGAAAAAGCTCCTGATTACTCCGGTAAGGGCATTGGTAGAAGAAATTTATACCCAGGAAATTATTTCAGTTACTGCTGATACTCCTTCCGAAGAGGTTGCCAATATTATGCAAAAGTACGACGTAGTGGTATTGCCCGTTGTAGATGGAGAAGGCAGACTGATTGGCCGGATAACCATCGACGACGTAGTGGATGTTATTAAGGAAGAAGCCTCCAAAGACTACCAATTAATGAGTGGTATCTCGGAAGATATTGAACAAACCGATAAGGTTTGGGTTATTTCTCGTGCCCGACTTCCCTGGCTGATGGTAGCAATGATGGGAGGAATTATGGCATCGCAAGTTATTGGTCTGCACGAAGAATCCCTGCAAATTCATCCCGAAATGGCTTATTTTATGCCACTGATAGCTGCCATGGGAGGAAATGTTGGGGTACAATCATCGGCTATTATTGTACAAGGTTTAGCCAATAATACCCTGAGTCGGTCGGGTATTTTCCAGAAATTATTGAAAGAACTGAGTGTTGGTTTGCTCAACGCCCTGGCCTGTTCCTTGCTGCTGCTTTCTTATAATTTAGCCTTTCACCATGGATTTGCTTTAAGCGTTACGGTTAGCATTGCTTTGGTCATTGTAATTGTATTCGCCGCCATTTTTGGCACTCTAGTTCCACTAACCCTCGACCGTTACAACATAGACCCGGCCTTGGCCACCGGTCCTTTTATTACCACCAGCAACGATATAATTGGCCTCTTTATTTATTTTATGGTTGCCCGGGCCATGTATGGGTTAATTTAAGTCCAATCCGGGTTCCTGCCAGGATTAGTGTTTCGAAAGAAAAGATCGATTGTTGCTACCAATGAAATTAAGCCAGACTAAATCAGTGGAAAATTTGACAAATCGAACTTCTGTAACCCAACGCTGCACCAGAAACCGTTAGGAGGCCTTTATAGCGAATGGACAAAGTGTTTAGTCCAAATTTATGCTTATAACAATGGTATAATATTTCCGTATATTCGGGAAAGGCTGGGCTTTTGGGGCTTGCACCTCGGGCAACGA
>JAIBAJ010000025.1 GCA_019695265.1 Bacteroidia bacterium
CATTTTTCTTAAGGATTGAGCTGGAACAATGAAGGCACTTTTTTTATTCATAACCTTTCAAATTCGTCAAAGCTATACACAGCAACAGATACAGCAATTTACAGCCTGAAATTTGTCTATTAACCCGTTTTTTCTATTTCCCGATAGGGTACCAAAGTTCCGGAAACATTAAGAGCTGGTTTAAATACCAAACTGGAAGAATAACGCATTACGGTATCCAGGTCGAATTGACCTACACTTGCCAATGGCAAAAGCAGGAATACCAATAATCCGGATATCCTATACCTCATTATGTGTAAAAGTAAAGTTTAGAGCACAAAAAAGGGAAATGGTTTAAACTAAAACCATTTCCCATATTATTTTTTTAATTAGTCTTAACTTTCAATCAATTTAAAACCTTTCCCATGCACATTCACAATTTCAACTTTCTTATCTTTGGAAAGGTATTTTCTAAGTTTAGCGATATAAACATCCATGCTACGGGCGTTGAAATAATTATCACTTCCCCAAATTTTGTTCAGTGCATAATTGCGATCCATTACATCATTTTTATTGATGCAAAGCAAGTTTAACAATTCTGACTCCTTCGTAGTTAGTCTTTGCTTTTCTCCTTTATATTCCAAGGTTTGGTGATGATGATCGAAAGCATAATCCCCCACTTTCATCGGCTGATGAACCACCAGGGTTGGGGTTTCAGGATTCGTTCTTCTTAGAATTGCTTTCACCCTCAACAAAAGCTCCTCCATTGAAAAAGGCTTTGAAATATAGTCATCCGCTCCTTTATTAAAACCATTCAGGCGGTCTTCTTTCATGGATTTGGCAGTAACAAAAACAATAGGGACTGTTTTATCCGTTGCTCTAATTTCTTCTGCCAGGGTAAAGCCATCTTTCAAAGGCATCATCACATCCAAAATGCAGATATCAAAATTACCTTGAATAAATTTCTCATAACCTTGTTTACCGTTGGTTGCTAAGGTGGCTTGAAAACCTTTTGCTTCTAAATATTCTCTTAAAAGATTACCTAGGTTGTGATCATCTTCAACCAGTAAGATGTTTTTACTATCAGATTTGCTCATTTGGAGTTAGGATTTGCGATTATTTGGGTAAATTATTAGGATTCAATAGGTGTAAAACTGGTGTCTTGAGGCAAGAAAATTTCAAAGGTACTTCCTTTTCCTACTTCACTTTCAATATGAATTTCACCATGATGCATATCGGTAATGGCTTTTACATAACTTAAACCAAGGCCAAAACCTTTAACATCATGAACATTTCCGGTTGGAACACGGTAAAATTTTTCAAAAATCCTTTCCCTGTTCTCTTTTGAAATTCCCATACCATTATCCGAAATCGAAATAACCAACCCGTTATTTTGATTACGGGTTGAAATTACAATTAAAGGACTCTCAATGGTATATTTCAAGGCATTGTCAATAAGATTAAAAATAACATTGGTGAGGTGAACTCTGTCCGCAAGCAATTCTTCTTGTTCAGCTTTCAGATCAACCAATAATTCTCCCCCTTTTTTCTCCACCATTAATCCGACATTGGTTACTACCTTATTAATCAATTGGTTAATATTTACTTGTTCCAGCTTGAGTTTCAATCCATCCTTTTCAATCAAAGCCGTTTGAAGCACATTTTCAACCAGCAAACTCAAGCGTTTATTCTCATCGTGAATAATTCCAATGTAGTTAAACACCTTTTCTTCCGTTTTCTCCACTTCCGGATCATTCAATGCCTCACAAGCCAAGGAAATAGTTGAAATTGGAGTCTTAAACTCATGGGTCATATTGCTAATGAAATCACTTCGAATATCAGCCAGTTTCTTTTGTTTTACAATGGAAGATAGGGTGTAATAAAATATCCATAGCATCACCAAAGTAAAAAGTGCTGATGCGATAAGCATCACCCAAATGTTTTGAAGCTCGTAGGCTGAAAGGTTTTTAAATACTACGGAAAGTACTTCCTTAGGGGCTGTTTTATTTAACCCTGCAATTTCTTTTTTAAAACGACTGGTTTGCAAACATTTTATTTCTGCGGAGGTATCGGAACGTAGGATAATATTTTGGTAATCATCAAAAATGGCAAAATAGAAGGGGGCCTCAATCCCTCGTATGGCTAAGTCCGATTTCAAAATGGAATCAATGAGCGCTGAATCCAACTTTAAATCTAACTCCTTTTGCTTCACCATTAAATCAGAATATTCTGCCAAGCTACCTGGAGACATCTCTCCCACCATTCTGGGCATATTGGTTCCATATTTCCTTTCACGAGTATGTCGTACTATCCTACCTGCCGAATCCTTGGTTGATTCTTCTATAATCTTTACATTCCAAGTTTCACCATTGTTGATAGCTGCCTTGTTTAAGGAATCCAATCCACTAAATAATTCTTCTTCTCGTTGCGATAAAATATTCTTGATATCAAAAGCCCTTTCTCTTCGAACCAGCTCAATTTTCTTGGACACTTGTGCCAAAACATCGTTCACATCTCTGGTCAATTGCCCATTTCTTAATTCTATGGCATTCTTAATCCAATAAATTTCAATGAAAATCAGTCCCAACATGGAAACTCCCATGGAAACTGCAATTCGAATTAAGTTTTTACTATTCAAGGCTCGCAAAATTATATCGAGCCAGGTTTATTAAAATGAGATTAACTTATTTTAATCATTATCCCATTGAAAGGGTTTCAAATTAATGCTTTAACGGACGCTTTTTGACCATCCCACCTTTGGTATCCTTAATAGTATTCATGACAACAAATGCATTGGGATCAATTCGCTCAATTTCAGCGTTTAGTCTACTAATTTCCAATCGGGTAATTACGGTATAAACGATATCAATATTATCGCGATGTCCATGACTCCCAAAGCCCCTTTCACCTTTGTAAACGGTAACTCCACGGCCAAGATCACTGATAATCATTTTACGTATTTCATCGCTATGAGCCGAAATGATGGTAACCCCGGTATATTCTTCAATTCCTTCAATGATAAAATCGACTGTTTTACTGGCAGCCAAATAGGTAACCATAGAGTATAAAGCAGCTTCAACTGATAACAAATAGGCTGCAATCGAAAAAATAAGAATATTAAAAAAGATAATTACATCTCCTATGGTGGTGCTAAGCTTCCTACTAATAAAAATGGCTAATACTTCTGTTCCATCAATAACAGCACCACCTCTCACCGATAAACCAATTCCTGCACCCAGAAAAAAACCACCAAATACAGAGACCAACAATTTATCATGCGTAACCACTTGAAAAGGCACCAATGCTGTTACCAAGGCTAAACCGGTAATAGAAGTGGCTGTTTTAATGGCAAATTGCCTGTTTACAACCTTGGTACCCAGTAAAACAAAAGGAATATTTAGCACAACCAATAAAATTGGAAGAGGAATTCCTTGCACTTCGTTAATGAGTAGAGCAATTCCAGTGGCACCGCCATCTATGAAACTGCTGGGAAGCAAAAAACTTTCCAATCCAAATGCAGCTGAAAAAATCCCTAAGGCCATCAATACACCATCTTTCGCTAACCGAAACATGGATTTTCGAATTTGACGATACGACTTGGCTCTTTCAAACCGTGAAATACTTCCTTGTTTTAAAGGTTCTCCTTCAAATATCCACCAAAGTATTTTGAGAAATAATTCCTTCATGCTGTTTTACTCTACCAACCATTTAGCCGGCATAGCCATAGTATCAACATACACCAGGTATAATCCGGATGACAAATTCAAATCAAGAACTAACTTATTCTTTCCTTCTGCAGAAATTTGAACAAGCTGCTTGCCATACATATCCACAATACGAACTAATTTGCTTCCTGAAATCGGTTCAATAATTAATTGAGATTTTCCGGGATTTGGATAAATTCGTACCTGATTGGCCCGAGTTTCATCCATGGATTGCTCACATGAAGTTAAGGAAGTAAAACCTTGTTGAGACGCTACAATGGAGGAAAATTGGTTCCAGGCCTGACTATTATTTTGTAACCAATAATCTAACCAAGGCCTCAAAATGGTTCTGGTCAGTTGCAACTGTTGATCACGTGATAACCCTCCGGATGGAGGATTCAAAACCGTTTCTCCAAACTCACAAGTGATACTGGTACCGGCAAAACGACAATGGTATGCTCCGGTTAAATTGACAAAAAACTTACACCCACTTATTGCCGCTTGATACATTGGTTCTTGATTGGTGGCAGTTGGAGTAACCAAATCATAGGTTCCGGCCAACATTAAAAGCGGTTGGTCAACTGATAAACTACATTGAGCAATTGCTGAAGGGTTGGTTTCAGCCGCTGCAAAATTAAAAATACAGGTTTCATTTGTTGTAAATTGAGAAGCCAACAAAGAGGCTCCTCCACCCATGCTATGACCTCCAATGGCTGATTTTCCATTTAATTTCCCAAATAAAAAGGATGAACTTTGGGTATTTTGTTCCAGGAAATAATCAACAACAAATGCCAAATCTTTGCCAAAATCAGTATGACTTGGAGAAAAACTTCCTTCGGTTTTTAAATTTGCCACCACATAACCCCAACTGGCTAAACTGTCATAAATAGGCGAATAGGCATCATAAGTCATTTGGAATCCATGCCCAAAACTGACCAAAGGGAAACTACCGTCGGCTATAGCGGTTTGTGTTCCGGAAGTTACAGCCGGGTAAACCAATTCCAAATCAATGGAACGATTAGAGCGGTTTGGGTCAATAATGGTTAAAGATTGCCTTCCAATAGGATAGGTAGCTGCTATGGAAATACTTGAATAGCAGAATAATAGCAATGTAAAAATTTGTTTCATGGTAAAGGCCAAAATAAGGAAAATCCAACTAGGACAAAAAGAAAATCTATTTCTCTGAAATATTTTCAGGATTCACTTGTTCTTTCAGGCGTTTCAATTCACTTTCATACAGATTTTCAGAAATATCGGCATCATTTAGAAAGTAAAAAACAGCGCCATATGAATAATTTACCTTTTTCAATCGAAAGGTTCCTCCATCTACCTTGAACACTTGTAATTGGGTTGTTTTATTCCCCTCTTTGGAAGTAGAAATTTCCAAGGTATTGGCTTTTCGTTTCTCTCTTAACAACTCCAATTCTTCTTGTTTTTTCTTATCAGCTTCTATTTGTTTTGCCTTTTCAAGAGCCATTTTTGCTTCCTCTTCCAATCTTTCCCTTTCGGCTTTCTCTTGCCTTGCCTTCTCTTCGGCTGCCTTAATTTCTGCTAATCGGGCTTCTTCTGCTAAACGTTCAGCATCTTTTTGGGCCTTATAAGTTGAATCTGCCACAAATTGGGCCCTTTCTTTTGCTTTTTTCACTGCGTCTGCGGCAATTCTTTCTTCTTCCAATCGTTTTTGGCGTTCGGCCTCTGCTGCTGCTTTTGCCTCTAATTTTGCTTTTTCTTCGGCTGCCTTTTGGTTGGCAATTTCAGTTTCTCGTTCTTGTTTTGCCTTTAATTCTGCTTCTCGTTTTGCTCTTTCTAATTCCTGCTTTTTCTTAATTTCTGCTTCCCGAACTGCCGCTGCTTCTTGCCTTGCCTTCTCTATCTCTGCTTTTTTGGCCAATTCAGCTTCCAATTCTTTTTTCTTTTCAGCATCTTTTTGTGCTGCAATTTCTGCCTTTATCCTCAATTGTTCGGCCTCTGCTGCATTTCGTTCAGCCTGTTCAACTGCTTTTCGATCAGCCTCCGCCTTTTGCTCAGCAGCTTTTTTAGCCAACTCTTCTTCCAAACGTTTCTTCTTTTCTGCATCCTTCAACTGTTGGGAAGCCAATAAATCCGCCTCTCGTTTAGCTTTGGCTGTGCTGTCGGCAACAATTTTAGCCCTTGCAGCATTCTGTTTAATTTGCTCTCTATCAGCAGCAAGTTTAGCAGCGGCTTCTTCCTTCTGTTTTAATTCCTCTTCCTTTTTCTTTCTGGCTGCTTCCTTTAAGTCTGCCAACTCTTTGCTTTTTTGAATCTCAGCTAATTTTGCTAAGGAATCTTTCGCCATTTTATCTTTCAAAGCAGATTCCCTCATGGCTTGCTTTTGGGCTTCCGCTTCCTTTCTAACCAATTCTGCCTCTTCCAGCTTCTTTTTCTCGGCCTCAGTTCGAGCAGCTAATTGAGAATTTGCCGCTAATGCAGCAATAGAATCTGCCGCCTTCTTTTCCTTTAAGATTGCTAAATATTTTTGTCTCTCTGCCTCTTCTTTGGCTAAGCGAAGTTGCTCTTCTCTGAATTTAGCTGCCCTGGCGGCGGCTTCTCTAGCAGCTTCTTCTTTTTCTAGTTCAGCTCTCGATTTTTTTGGTGGATTTGCAGTTACAACAAAACCATTGGAAGATGGATTGAATTTTAATAAACCAATGCTTTCTTCAAACACCTTCTTGCCTTTTGTATCGGCCTTGGGTGGAGTTAAGTCAATTTCAACACGAAAAGTATATTTGCCATTCTTGGAACTTGCAGGTACTGTTGTATTGATATTGATTTGCTTGGCCAAAGTTCCCGGTATTTGAGCCGAAATAATGAATTCCTGATCCAATGGTAATTTGGCCTTAAATATTCCGGTGGCATCAGTTGATCTCAGTTTAAGGTCTCCGGAAGCCGAAAAAATTTTGATTTCAGCACTCGGAACCGCTTGTCCATTTTTCTTCACAAACCCAATTAATTCAAGCTGTCCCTGTGGCTTGGCTTCTTGAATAAAACCCAAGAAAACAAGCAACAGGAAACTTACTTGAAGGAAAACCGATTTATGATTAAAAGACTTTTGCACTAGAAAATTGAGCCTGCGAAAATAAGAGAATTCACAAGCCCAAAAACTCAAAAGTTGTTATTGAATTGCAGTTCAGTCAATATTTTCGCTTCTAATCGGTAATTTCGGTAGGAAAATTAACCTCAACATCGGTTTCTCCGGTTGATTGGGAGCCATTCTTTTCCCCGGGTTGATGCTTTAGTACAACCATTACTGATCCAATTCCTGCAACACCCGTTTTCCATTTCGACTCCAATCCAATCGGTGCTCCATTTGCATCCTGATCTTCATAGCTGGTTTGAACAGAAACATTCGTTACATTGTAAAAAAACTGATGATCCACTCCTTCTTCTTCTACTTCGTTGGAAATGGTATCAACCGGACTTTTACTTTCGTCAAGTAAAAGGATGGATACATAGTAAGTAGAGTTAGATTTCAATTGTAGACTATCAAATACAATCGGGCTATTGCCTCCGGCTCCATCCGGATCGCGAAATTGAAAAGTATTTACTTGTTGGGTCGCAGAGTCCGTGAAGTTCATGACCAAGGAGGTAATCAATTCTTCTTCGTTGGTAGGTGCCGGATCGTCCGGTTTGCATGAATTAAACATCCACAAAGCAGAAAAGCTTAAGGTGAGCAATAGTTGAGATTTTGTTTTCATTTGAATTATGTATTATGAATTATGAGTTACGAATTGGAATTAAAAAAATATTGAATTTTAAAAATGGAATTAATCCCCGGGGCATTTGAAAAGTACCTGAAACGATCCATATAATCACGATAAGATGTATTCAATATATTTGTTAAGGAAATACCAATAACCAGTTCATTTTCACGAAGTTTTATCTTACCTCCCATATTGGCATTGAATAAAAAATATCCAGCAGGAACTTGCATATAATCAACTACATCCTTGGCCATTCTTTGTTGATCAACCCATTGACCACTTAACTGTATATAGTTTTGTACCAATTTCCCCCAATTACCCAATTTAAACTCCAATCCCAACTCGTATTTATTGGGCGGTATCATGGGAAAATGACTGCCATTTTGTGGGTTCTCCACCCTCAACAAGGAAACCTTGGCTTGAATGGCTAAATACCTAAGCGGAGAATAGTCTATATCTAAATCTGATCCCAAAAACAAAGCATTGGCCTGCTTGTATTGAAAAGTAGGAAAAGCACCAGAAATAGTTAATGTTGCCGGCAAAATCGGTTGCAGGTAAATGTAGTTTGAAATATAATTTAAATATCCACTTAGCTGAATGCGGATGGTATTTTCAACTGCCCCAATGATTTCCAAATTAGTATTAAATGATTTTTCGGTTTTCAACCCGGAATCTCCCAATTCAACAGCGGCTGCTCCATGATGAAGCCCCTTGGCATAAAGTTCATTAATGGCCGGAGCCCGCCATGCTTTGCCAAAATTCAATTTTATATTCCAAGGTTTTGTAAACTTATATTGGAACCCCAAGTCATAACTTACATTGTTCCAGGTTAATGAAATGGGAACAATAACTTTTGAAACTAAAGTATTGGCAGTTTGAAACTTGGTATCAAACCGAAATCCTGCTTCAATTTCCCATTTATCTTTTTTAAACCTTTCTACCAAAAATACACCGATCGTATTGGAAATGAAATTGGGAATAAAATACCTTCCGGTGGTTTTGTTGTTTTGAAACATCCAATTTACCCCTGCAGTCGTTTCGAATCCTTTCCAACTCGAACCTTCCCATATTAAGTCGTTCGTATAAGTTTGGATTGCAAAATCAAATTCAGGATGATCCAATGCCGCCAGACTATCATTTAAAGGTGGATGTTTGTCCCATTCTCTTCGATGGTTGTTTTGAAAGGCAAATTGATAAAGCAGTTTGCCTTTGGTTCCTACTAGCACAAAAGCCGATAACTTGGCTGTTTGGTGATTAATTCGTTGGTATGGACGAGCAATAATATATGAAAATCCGGAGCTATCTGCAGGGGTTTTATTGTTCATTGCATTTTGCAAATCGCTCAGGTTGTTGATATGTGACCCGGAAAAAATTCCAATTTTGGAATTAAAGGATGAACCATAAATATCTACCCCCCAAGTAGTTTGGGTATAGGAAAGGGTTCCCGAGAAATTCTCTTCTTTCATACCGGTATTCTTTAACCAATAACCGGGTGTTCGAACATTCCCAACTTCCTTGGCTGTGGCTTGTACCCTCCAACTAAAATGTTCCCAACGCTTGGGATTACCTTGTAAATGAAGCGAACCTACCCCACCCCACCCGTTGGATATTCCGGCTAGTGTTAAATCTCCACTCAGCTTTTGATTCTTGGGCATAGGTGCCGGATTAACTAAAATAACTCCGGCAAGTGCATCACTACCATACCTCACACTGGCTGCTCCTTTTATTAAACTTAGTTCATTCCCCCAAAATGGATCAATCTCGGGGCCATGCTCACTTCCCCATTGTTGACCTTCCAACCTAACCCCATTGTTTAATATCAATAAACGGTTGCTATGCATTCCATGAACCACCGGTTTCGAAATGGAGGCCCCGGTTTGAAGTGCCGTAACTCCGGGCAACTTTTTTAAACTTTCTCCTAAATTTAACCCCCTGGTTTCAAATAAAGCCCTGGCCTGAATAACAGCCATGACCTTGGTTTGATCTTGCTCCTCCTTTTTTTCGCATACGATTAAATGCTCCAAACTATGCGCATTGTGAGGCATGTGTACTAAAATCTGCATCGACTCCTGCAACCATATGGTATCCTGAAATGGATGACATCCAATATGGCTACACTCTAAAATATACATGCCTTCACATAAATTCTTGAACTGGAAATTTCCTAACGAGTCTGCAACCTGCTGGTAATGCGTACCCTTTAAAGCAATGGATGCATAAGCCAAACTCTCCTTTGTATCTCTGTCGGTTATGGAACCACTCAGACTCAAATGACAATTGCTTTGCTGGGAAATAGCCTTTAATCCCAACAATACAAAAAGCAAAATCCAACTACATAGTTTCCCTAATTGCAACATTGATGCAAAAGTAATCAAAATTTTCACAAATGCAACAGTATTGCATTTGTGGAAATTCCATAAAAAAAGGAGATTATAACTCCCCTCTTTCTATTTTTTGGACAATTTCTTCAATTTGCCTGTCGCTTCCTCCCGGATCATATTCCGTTTTTAAATTTATGTCAAAAATTCTGGCCAGGGATTGCCAAAAAAAGGCCGATAAACTTCCCCTTAATTCTTTAACAATCTCATAACTACTATGTGTGGTTTCTCGATCAATCAATTTCAGAAGAATAATTCCTTGGGTCCAGGTCATATTTCGAACATCTCCTTCAAACTCGGCTTTAATTTCCTTTTCTGCCTTTTTCATTAACTCCTTCTTTCTTCCTTGGTTTTCAGGTAAGGCAAGTTGAGCCTCACATTGTCTCAATTTACTGCCTGCTATTTTAGCATACGGATACACCTTCTTTACATCCCTGACCAATTTTCTCCATTTACGCTCATCCTTCGCACTTTTAAAAACCATTTTATCTCGACAAAAAACCGGTGCAAGGTAAAAGGCCGGCAAGGTATCACCATCATGAATGGCAACAGCTGCAAAATAAACCTTTTTGGAATGAGTACGATTATACTCGGCAGTATCAGTTATGGTGGTTTGTCCTTTTGAAATCCAAGGAAGAAAAATCAAAAGAACCAAAATCTTTCGGATATTATTTTTCATACAAAGAGGTTTTCCAAATACCATACCAAATTCAAAAGTAATACCTTTTTGGGGTTTTTCCAAAACAAAATCCATTTTAATTCAATCGAAAACACCGTGTAACCCGGGCAAAAAGACAATGGATTTTGCAAAATTCAGCAATTATAAACACCTGCTTGTCCTTGCAGTAACAATGAAAATCTCTAGGAAAATCCTTGAAAAAAAACGGATTGACCAAACCAAGCCAATTCTCTTAATTAAGCACCTCTTCTCGGAAATTATTCATTGGAATGGTATTGGACTTATTTAGACGAAGTTATTCCAATCGGTGTTTGGTTAATTTTGCACCCGTTTACTGTAATGAAAATAGGTATTATTAAAGAAGGAAAAATCCCTGCTGATAAGCGGGTGCCATTAACTCCGTTGCAATGTTCTCAATTGATGAAGGAATATCCGGAGGTGGAGGTGTTTGTCCAAAAAAGTCTAATTCGAAGCTACGATGATGAAGAATTTGAAAACTTTGGCTTGCCCTTAGTGGACGACATCAGCCATTGCGATCTTATAATGGGTATCAAAGAAATTCCTATTCCCAATTTGGTCCCCGGCAAAAAGCATATGTTTTTTTCTCATACCATAAAAAAGCAACCTCATAATCAGAAATTAATGAAGAGTTTGTTGGAAAAAAACATTGAAATGATCGATTATGAATGTTTAACCGATATAAAACACAATAGAATCATCGGTTTTGGACGTTTTGCCGGTATTGTTGGTGCCTATAACGGTCTGCTTGGTTATGGAAGGAAATACGATTTATTCGACCTACAACCAGCCTGGAAATGCCGCGATTTGGAAGAACTGGAAGAGGAATTGGAAAGGGTTAAACTTCCCAATATTAAAATTCTTGTTACCGGAGGTGGACGTGTTGCCAATGGTGCTATTGAGATTTTGGGTGCATTAAAAATCCGAAAAGTAACTGCCTACGAATTTTTAAATTGCCATTACCGCGAACCGGTTTATTGTCAAATCCATTCCAAAGATTACAACGAGAGCAATTCGGGCGATAACTGGAACGATAAGGAATTTTATGAATATCCGGAAAGGTATCATTCTTGCTTTTTACCTTTTACCTCTGCTTGCGACTTGCTAATTACCTGCCATTATTGGAATCCGAAAGCCCCGGTGCTGTTTACGAAGGAAGACATGAAAGCAGATAACTTTCGAATTTCAGTTATTGCCGATGTAACTTGCGACATTAACGGTTCGGTTCCGAGTACCTCCCGTGCAAGTACCATTGAACATCCGTTTTATGGCTATAACCCCCAAACTGAAAAGGAAGATGTAGCTTTTAGTAAAAATACCATAACCGTAATGGCGGTGGATAATTTGCCGTGCGAATTGCCCAGAGATGCTTCGGAAGACTTCGGAAAAGCCTTACTGGATCGAGTTTTCCCTTACTTGCTTGGTCCTGATAAAGATAAAACCATTGAGCGGGCCACCATTTGTAAAAACGGGCAATTAACCCAACATTTTTCTTACTTGAAAGAATATGCCGAATTGAATTGAGTCAGAACTTCCTAATCAGATGGGAAGATTTGAAGATTTTTTTATGTTTTATTAGGCGGGTCCCTTCGCATAGGCTTTGACACATCGACCAGTTTTTTGCGGGCTCAGGGCCGGGCTATTCACTACAAGTCCTCGCCCCGAAAGGGTTCGGGGCTGTGGGCTTTCCGTTACTATCCCTACCCGGAAGGTCCGTGCAAGCCCGAGTGTACAGAGCTATGACCAATCCATTTCCATTTTTATACGGATAATAAAGCTGCAAAAGAATTCAATTCCGGTTTATCCCAATTTATACCAATTTTAATTTATAAATAGTCCGAAGGCTTTTATAAATTTAGATTGGTAAGTACCGAGGATACAAAATGTTAGTCCGATTTTTTCAAGAAAATTTAAATATAAAATTGGACTATACATTTTGTCCATTCGGTATAAATGCCGAGTATACAGAATGTTAGGCCAATTTTCTCAATAAAAATTAATGCCTAAAATTGGACTAAATATAATGTACATTCGGTATTAATCAATAGGAAGATTTCAAATCCGAACTACTTGATTTAGTTGGGTTTACCCCTCCTGAAGTATTTCGGGAAGAAGTTGTTATACCAATGTTATTTGAAAAATAGTCCAAAAACTAGTTTGAAAATTACAGTGGTAAATGCCGATGCAAAAGGTGTTTAGGCAAATTAATGCGAAGCATAATTGGACTATTACAGATTTGCTATCGGTATTATCAATTTGGACAAACAAATCGATTTACAAATTCTTAACTCGTTTTGGCATTTCTAATGCGTAATCAGGGTTAATGCAAGGTCGAAGGATGGACATTGGGGGTTGCACCCTCGGGCAACGATAGAGCCAAGTAGCCCACAGGACCACTACGGCTTTAGCCTAGGGGGACGAGGACTACAGGCGAAAGCGTGACCCGAACGCCAATTTTTTTTCCTTTGGAATTGCAGGATTTTGGTTGGCGGAGGGGGCCCGCATAACTAAAACTTATCTAATAGACCAACAGGCCCAAAAGTTTGATCATTTACCGAACCTCACCCATTAATTTTCGAACCAGGGGAGAAATTGCGATTAAAACTACACCGCAAATTAATCCATAAATGGCCAATTGTTTATAACCTGCTGCATATACCATCAACTTGCCCAAATTGGTTGAATTGGCGGATGCTTCTGCAATGTTTGCACCTAAAATTCCGGCCAAATATTGTCCGTAAGCACTTGCTAGAAACCACATTCCCATCATAACACCTTGCAATTTTTTGGGCGATAATTGAGTCATAATCGACATTCCGATTGGAGATAATGAAAGTTCACCAAAAGTTATTACGAACCAGGCAAAGGTGAAAATACCCAAGGATGTTTTACCATCCGGAGTTGCAAAAGTGGAGGAAAAATTAAATATGAAAAAACCGGCAGCGAGGAAAAGGAAACCTAATCCAAACTTGATTAAGGTATTGGGTTCTAGCTTAAAATTGGATAAGAAAACCCAAAACATACCCAACAAGGGAGCGAAAATGATAACAAACAAGGAGTTGGCCGAATTGTTTACGCCGTTAGGGTCGAAAGAAATTCCCAATATGGTATTGTGAAGATTATTGGCGGCAAACAAACTTAAGCTTCCACCACTTTGTTCGTAAAAAGCCCAAAAGAAAATAGAGAATAGAATAAAAACCATAGCGGCTACCAGCTTTTTATTTTCCGCCGCAGAAAAGTTTCGCATCTCATAAATAAGATAAACAATCGATAATGGTCCGATGATATACATGAATAAATCGGTGTATTTGGTTTCAGAAACCATTAACATAACAATTGGGATAAACAAAACGCTTCCAATGTAGGTTAGCCATTCCAGCATTTTCCTTTTTTTAGGATCTTCATTTTCAAGCGGAGACAAACCTATTTCACCTAGATTTTTCTGGGTTTGAGTAAAGGTGATAATGCTAACAAACATGACGATGGAAGCCAAGCCAAAAGCCACATTCCAGCGCAATGCTTCAGGAATATAGGATTCGAGGAAATTTCCATTGGCAATGGCGATGCAAAAGTATCCGCCCAGGAAGGCACCTAAATTAACACCTGCATAAAACAAAGAGAATCCTGAAACCCTTCTGGTATCATCGGGATGATACAATTCTCCAACAATGGAAGAAATATTGGGCTTAAAAAACCCTGTTCCTATAATATTAAACCCGATTCCTAAGAAAAAGAATTTTTGGGGATCAATGGCTAAAACCACACTTCCGATAATCATTAGAATTCCGCCCCAAAAAAGCGATTTTCTAAATCCAAAAATTTTGTCGGCAAAAATGCCACCCACAAAAGTGAAGGCATAAACAAAAGCCTGAATTGCTCCATACTGTAGGTTGGCAACCTTGTCCTCCATTTTTAACTGACCAACCATAAATACCATCAGCATTCCCCTCATTCCATAAAATGAAAACCTTTCCCACATTTCGGAGAAAAACAAATACCACAGTTGTTTCGGATAAGGCCCTTTAAAATTTCTAATCTCTTCTTTAGTTAATGACATAGGTTCGCTATTATTTGGTTTCAAAACTTCTCAGGAAGTCACGTTTTTTTAATTCGGTAGACAAGTTGTATTGGTAATGAACTTTGCCGGCATGATCTCTTTTTTCAAGTTTTGTTTCGCGAATGGCGGAATTAAATTCCTGATTACTACTAATTGCGCTCATTAAACCGTTGCGATAGGTAAAGAAATACCATTGACCTTCGCTAGGCTCTAAATATAAAGACCAGCTATCGCCACCTCGTTTTTTCACATATTCAATGGCACCGTAGCATTGTTTATTTACCTGGAAACCGATTACGGAACTTACCCCAATAAATCCTTTGTAGCGATAGGAACTATTTTTGGTGCTCCATGCCAATTTCAAATCGCTAAGGAATAAAGTTTGGTTGAGTTCTTCAGGAGTTTTTTTGTATGTACCATAAAGGTTCAGCTCTTGCATATATTTAGTAGCCTTTTCCTTTCCGGCCAACTCCATTAAGGCTTTTTCATATTCATTGCCATAGGTAACAGCTTCGAGCGGAGGAAAGTGGTTATAAAGCTTCTCAGCCATGATACGCATTGCTTCTTCGTTAAAGAAAAAGTTCATACCGACAAATCCATTGAACACGGTTGTATCGGCTTCCATAATGTGATTAATAACACCCACCGGTTGAATCTCTACCTGCCCTAAATCAACTCCAAAATTCATTTTACCTTGTCCATTCACTACGCATTTATCGTTTAAACTAATAAAGTTACCAGGTACCACAGCTCCTTTCAATTTTTCTTTGTTGGATATTCTAAACTCCTTGCTGGTGTTGTCATAATACAAATATCCATCCGCAGCAATTACATCGATATCGGAATAGGAAACCTTTTTAGAAAGGAAAGTTGGATACACATGGGTACTATCTTTGGTTAACACAATACCGGTTGAGATTTTATTTCCATTGGCATCTTTGGGTTCTTTTTCGATTGGGATAAGGATTTCTTTTGGATTAATTTCCGATTCAAACCTCAACCAACTGCTACCAATACCTTCGCAATTTTGAATAATTTTAGTGCTACCATTAAAGGTTAAGAACTCCTTACTGGCATACAATTGCGCTTTACCTTTATAAGCAAAATAAGGACTAAGGGTGAATCCTGTTTCTTCCAGAACGCTGCCTTCGCCATAGGTTTGGAAGGCCGAATCAACCGATATTTTATCCAAAGCAATGGATTTCTTTTGACCTGCCACATCTACATAGTCATATTTTCCGCTACCGCTATACCGTTTACGTCCGGTAATTTTCAGATTACATTCATACAACTTATGAAATTTAGTAGTTCTATTAGCGATGATTTTGGCATTATTAAGCTCTTGCATATCTGCATTTTCTTTAACCACAACCTTACCGCTATCCGGGAAAATTTGGGCATCGGCACTTTCGATATATTTAACATCAAAGGCTGTGATGGTGAAGGCCTTTTGATCAAAGGTTGCTTTGGGTGAAACAAAATACAAGGAATCTTGACCGTGGGCAATAGAAACGAATTTAGAACCAACCAGATCACCATCCCCGCCGCTAACCTTGTTTTTAGAAATGAAGTCAATGGTTCCTTTGTCCATAAACCATTTAAACTCATCAATCATACAAATGTATTTATTAACCGGGAATTGAACCGAGGTAGCGCCTGCATTGGATTTAAACTCCCCAACCCTTTTATTAAAATCGATGTTCGATTTCAGGTTGGTGGTAGTGAAGGAAGGAGCTTTGGTATTTGGATCGGTAAGCCGGAAGTTACTGGTATCGGCCGAAAACGAATTTTGTTTGTATTTAAAATTTTTGGAATCCATTTCTGCCAAATCAAAATCCATAAGTCCATTTCCGGATAAACCTTTAGGAGAAAGGCTAACTTTACCTTTCATGGTGCTAATTCCGTTAAATAAGGAAATAGGCTTTTCTCTGGAAGAAACTTCCATTACATCCTTTTTTGGCAACCAATGAACGAAAGCACCTTCTGCATTTCCTTGCGGATATTCCGGAGGACCGGCCGATTGGGTCATGGTATAAGTTTCAGCCGTAGTATTGGTACTATCCGGATAAAACAATATTTCCTTCGAAGTTGTCACCGAATTAAGGTATTTAATTTCACCACTACCTTTTAATCCTTCATTACTCATTTGGATTTCATTGGTAAACTTTCCTTTTCCACCATACAAATCCATTCCACCGGGTGGTGTTTTCTTTTTGAAACCTAAGGAATAATCGTCTTGTAAGGTTAATGTCTCATCAAAGTCATTAAAAATACCGGCAGAACTAAATTCTCCTTTAAAGGCCAAACCTTCTGCGGTAAAGTTGTCAAGGGAATCAATTTCAAAAGGTTTATTTCGGAAATAGAAATTTTCCTTTTTATAAGCTCCCTTTTGAATATTCTTATTATCGTAATAGACATAGGAATCCTTCAAACTTTTAAAAATTGGATACTGAGGAAAGTTTTTCAATCCGGATTTATTGGCAGGCTGATCGATGAACAATTCCCCTCTGATATCTTGTATCAGGGATTTTACTGCAATTAATTTCAAAGGACGACCAAACTCATCTTTTTCTTTGGATGGCACTTTAATTCGAAGGCTATCCACAGCATTCAGATTAATTTTAAAAAAATTGTAGTTGAAGTCATATTCTTTACCGAAAAATGTAAAACGTCCGGCTTGAACCTTTCCATCGAATGTAAAGTTTCTATCCTTCTTAATTACAATTTCCTGGTTTTTGGGCGCTATGTAAACATTCTGTGAATCGGAGAGGAAAATCTCGGCAACTCCCCGTGTTTGTAAATCAAAATTCAACAGGCTTAAGGTAGCATTTCCGCCTTTTTCAATCTGAGAAATAAACTGAATTACGTCGTAATCCTTTGTTCCAACTCTGTTTTGAAGATAATCGGTAGCCTTATCTTTAACGGTTACCTCATCTTTATCCAAATCATAGGCGCAAAAACCTAAAACTGTCAGTTTAAGCAAGAATGATTTGGCTGCACTTTCGCTGATTTTCAAACAAGAGGCTGCTTGAGCTAAAGGAATTTTTTTACTACCATAACTTTCTGCACATTTTTTTAATTTAGAAAAAGGATGAACATCATCCATACCTTGAATTTTAGTGTATCTAACCTCGTCATAGTAGTTTTGAGATTCAAAAATTGCTCTGGCTTGGTCTCCACCGCTCAGCATTTTAAAATCCATTCTGGGGTCATCAATTTTCCAATAAATGGCATCAATATACAAGTCACAATGATGCCAAGAATCTAAAAATGGGGCCTTGCTCATACCTTCCTCACCCCGTAGTAATGCAGCCTCTCTATCTGTATTGATAAACTTAAATTCCAGTCCGGGATGAAAAATACTATCTTTTTTCCAATAAACGGAAATAGCCGCTTTTTGGGAAGTAATTCTATCTTTTTTCAGCAAGAATGCCTTGCTTCGTGCTACCAAAAATGGTTCAATTTTTTTAGTACTATCATTTAAACGTTTGATGGTTACGGTGGCATCCACCAGTTTATTTCCATATCCAAGAAACCTTGCTCCATGTTGGGCAAAACCTCCACGGTAATCGATATTTTTAAAAAAATCTTTAATTTCCAGGTCTCTTAAGTAACTTTCAAAACGAGGATAAGTTGCGCTAGCACTGTCTACATTGGCTAATAATTTATCTTCATATCGTCCGATAAGAGGTTTAGAAAAAGCTTCATAATTGGTAAAAATTACGGAATCGGCTACAAACTTAGAACCACCAATATCTACGGAATATCTTTTTAAATCGGCAAAACATTGGCTTTCGGGCAATCCTGCTCGTTTCCAATTCACCCTTCCTCCATTCCCCCGGAATGTTTCTTCTGTAGGATAATAATCTCCGGAAGTGTTATACACCACAGATGAATCGGATTTTGCTCTGCAAACCAAGGTAAGTTTTGGGAAACGAATATAGGGTACACTATCAAATCCGAAAGAATAATTGCTGTTATCGGATGCCCATTCGGTTGAAACAGACTTATAAAGAATATTTTTTGAAAAGAGGTAGTTACAAACTTCCAGATATGCAACAAACTTTTTGGTACTGCTTCTTCCGAGTAATTTATCCAAACTGCTTTGCCAAGCCGCAAAACTGGTTTCGTTCTGTTTTGATTCAACGAAACTCATTAAGGTAAACAAATAATTTTGAAAATGAGGATAAGCCTTAAGTCGTTTCTTAAGCATTAAATCACTTGTATTGTAGATTGCTTCTCTTTGAGTGGCAGAAAAACTGCTTCCATTCCAAATAGGAGCAAATTTTTCCATAAACTCCTCTGTTTTCTTCTTATCTGTTTGCACCATGAAATCATTCATCTCCTTAAGAAAAGCTGCCTGATCATGCTGGAATGATTTCAAAGTTTGTCCTAAGGCACCATAACAATTAATAAGTGCCAATCCTATCATTAGTAGTTTCTTCATTTGGATAATCTCCTTCAAACGCAAAGAAAAGATAAGACAGGAATTATTCAAATCGAAGTTTTGAACAAAAAGCCTGTCAACCCGATTTGTTAAAACCAATTATCGTGCCTGTATGACAAAGAAAATGCCTGAACTTCTTGGAGAAATTCAGGCATTTGAAGTGGGAGTTGCTTGATTCTAAAAGTGGTAACCTTTGTAATCTTCTGTAAATTCTTCCTCTGCTAATTTTGGATTGATAACCAAATTGGAATATTTATACTCTGCAAACAATCCTTTTTCGTCAAAAAGTTGTTGGTAAATAGGCAGATGATTTATTTTGTCGATGTATAAAACAACCCGTTTAGCATAACTATTAGGAACTTTTATTTTCTGACCCGGCTTAACCCCATCGTAATCTCTCAGGTTATTTATTTCCAGAAGTGCGTATTCGCTTACCCAAAGTTTCTTTGCAATTTTGATTAAATCTTCACCAGGCAAAACAGTGTAATCAACAAGTTTATATTCTTTATTTTCCAAAACAACCTTCCAACAGTCACGATTTGCAAATTTTATACTACCTTCAATTGTGCAGTATTCGTTGAGTTTCGGACCAAATTTTTTATAAACATCAGCAAGGAGTCCACCGGTATATTCAAAACCCAATTCAAACAAGGTGTGGTGTTGACCTTTTCTAAGGATATCGCCATATGGATCCAAGTTTAGATTAGCCCATGGAAAACTATTCGGATTAACCAAGGCCTTATTATTGTTTTTACCTTCAATAAATAGTACTTCTGCTCCAACATTTGGTAAATAATTATACAAATACACCTTAAACGGCTTTACAAACATTTTCACTTCTTGTTCTCCTATTTCCATTTTTCCTTTCAACCGTTCTTGTTTCCATAAATGGAATTTCAAGGTTTTCAAGGTTTTAATAGATGCCAGCATTTTTTCCGTTAGCTCCTTTTTATCAGGGATTTGTTGAGCGTGAAGGGTGAAATTTGCCAGAGAAAACAATGCGATGAAAACAAGTGCTTTTTTCATAAATAAATATCGATTGGCCAAAAATATCAAAAATGATTGCATCGCCCGCATTTTTAAGGATTTTATGATTTTTTGTTTAAAAACCATGCCATTTCAATTTCATCGTTTAAAAATTTCCTATTGTTGCAGCAGAATTAATCTATGGAATTAGGAAACTTCGGAGGTTATCCCACTCAACAAATTTTACCTGAAACCGGAAGGATTTTGGTGGCAGAGCCTTTCCTTTCCGATAATTACTTTAAAAGGTCGGTTGTTTTACTGACTGAATTTACCCCGGAAGGAAGCATTGGTTTCATTCTTAATAAGCCTTTGGATATTTCTATCCAGGATGTAATGGCTGATACTCCCGACTTTGATGCATTGGTTCTTATGGGCGGACCGGTAGGTAGAGACACCCTTCACTTTCTGCATACCTTAGGAGATACTATTCAGGGAAGCAGAAAAATTATGGAAGGCATTTACTGGGGAGGCGATTTCGAAAAAATAAAAGAACTCATCCAATCCGGTCGAATCTATCCGGATGAAATTAAATTTTTTATTGGTTATAGCGGATGGAGTCCCGGACAATTGGAACAAGAAATCCAACAAAAATCATGGTTTGTACTTCCGGGGCAAACTGAATACATTATGAACCACGATACAAGTCATTTGTGGAACAAAATATTAAAAGACCAGGGAGAAGAATATGCAGGATTTGCCAATTATCCTGTTGATCCAATGTTGAATTAATTCACTTTGTGATTTCCACTCTCCCATTACCTTTGCCTCACAAAACCTGTAAAGATGTTAGATAAAAACGGAATTGCTAAAAGAATTGCCAGAGAATTGAAAGATGGATATTATGTGAATCTTGGAATTGGCATACCAACCCTGGTTGCCAACTACATTCCGGAAGGTATCAATGTTGTTTTACAATCTGAAAACGGCTTATTAGGGATGGGTCCATTTCCCTTTGAAGATGAGGTGGATCCGGATTTAATTAATGCAGGAAAACAAACCGTAACAACAGTACCCGGTTCATCCTTTTTTGATTCAGCAACCAGTTTTGCCATGATCAGAGGAGAACATGTTCAATTAACTGTTCTTGGGGCAATGGAAGTTTCTGAAAACGGAGATATTGCCAACTGGAAAATTCCGGGAAAAATGGTAAAAGGAATGGGAGGTGCTATGGATTTGGTGGCATCGGCCAAGAATATCATAGTTGCTATGCAACATGTCAATAAAGCAGGTGAATCAAAATTACTTCCTGCTTGCACTTTACCCTTAACCGGTGTAGGTTGCGTAAAAAAGATCGTTACCGAATTAGGCGTGTTTGATATTTTACCTGAAGGTGGATTTAAGCTTTTGGAACGAGCACCGGGAGTTAGTGTAGAACAAATCAAAGTCTCAACTGCCGGAAAATTAGTAGTGGAAGGAGAAATTCCAGAAATGGTTCTATAAATGATTGTATTAAAGAATTACCTGAATGGCGAATTGGTAGCTCCAATCAATGGAAATTACCTGCCTCTGATTGAACCTGCAAAAGGTTTAGCTTTCGGAAAAGTACCTAATTCCGACTACATGGATGTGGAAATGGCTGTAAAATCAGCTAAAAATGCATTATCGGATTGGAAAAATCTACATTCAGAAGAACGTTTTATAATTCTAAATAAAATAGCTGAACTTATTGATCTAAACAATGAACGTTTAGCTCAGGCAGAAAGTCAGGATCAAGGAAAAAACATTAAGACAGCCCGGGCTGAAATTAAAAGAGCTGCACAAAATTTTAGGTTCTTTGCAACTGCTTGCCTTCATTTTGCAAGCGAAAGCCATTCTAACGAAAATGATAGCATCAATTATACCTTGCGTCAACCAATTGGTATTGTTGGATGTATTTCGCCATGGAATTTACCCTTATACTTATTTAGCTGGAAAATTGCCCCGGCTTTAGCCGCCGGAAATTGTGTAATTGCCAAACCAAGTGAGGTAACTCCTTATACCGCGTACTTATTAGGGGAACTATGTATGGAAGCCGGATTGCCGTCCGGGGTATTATCCATCTTGCATGGAGACGGACCTTCAGTTGGCAAAGCAATTGTAGAACATCCACAAATTAAAGCCATTTCATTTACAGGAAGCACCCGGGCCGGGAAAGAAATTGCCGCTATAGCAAGTCCGGCTTTCAAAAAAATATCCTTGGAGTTAGGAGGTAAAAACCCGAACGTAATATTTGCGGATTGTGATTTTGACCTGGCAGTAAAAACAAGTGTACAGGCAGCCTTCCAAAACCAAGGTGAAATATGCTTATGTGGCTCCAGGGTTTACATCCAAAGAGCCATATTTGACCAATTCAAATCCGCGTTTATTGAAAGAGCATCTAAATTGAAAGTTGGGATACCTGCGGACGAATCCTGTCAGTTGGGAGCTATAGTTTCCGAGCTTCATTTTAATAAAATTCTTGCTTGTATTGAAACTGCCAAACAAGAGGGAGGCAACATTTTATTAGGAGGTACTCCATTGAAAATGGATGGAGCTTATGCTCAAGGATGGTACATTCCTCCAACCATTCTGGATGGTTTAAACAATTCCTGCAAAACCAATCAAGAGGAAATTTTTGGTCCTGTGGTAACCTTGCAGCCTTTTGATACCGAAGAGGAGGCCTTGGCCTTAGCCAATGATTGCGGATATGGATTAGCTTCTACTGTATTTACATCCGATTTATCCAAAGCCCATCGATTTGCAGCAGGAATTCAAGCAGGAATTGTATGGGTAAATTGTTGGTTGCATCGCGATTTAAGAACTCCTTTTGGTGGAGTTAAAAACTCAGGCATTGGAAGAGAAGGCGGATGGGATGCTATGCGCTTTTTCACCGAACCCAAAAATGTTTGCATTAAATACCATGGAAGTTGATATGACAAAAGACATGTTTTTTTGAATTAAAAAAACTAAATTTGTCAATCAATATAGTTTGTGCAATTTCCAAAATCCAACCCAGCAGAGTTTAACAACCTGGTTGAATCCATTGATTCTGAAGCCCTTTTAAAGGCTGCGGCCAGTTCAAACTCCCTCATATTTCAAATTTATAATCCCAGTGGCATTTTGGTGCTTTCCAATGCCACCTATGAACATTTGCATTCGAAGCTTTTCGAAACTAAATTTTCGGTTGGGCAACATTTTTCCGAATTTTTTCCTGAACCATTTTTAAGTAGCTTCGGTAGCCTTTGGACGGAAAGCATGGAATCCGGTTTTGCAGCCAAGGAGTCTGTTCACCGACTACTATCTAATGATGAAGAGTTCTTTCTAGCCATTCGAGTTCTTTATTTTAATAACAAGGCAAATCTCCAGTACTTCTTAGTTATTTTCAATGACATAACTACCTATGCCAAAATAAAGAACAATTTATCTATTACCTCTGCCAACCTAAAAGCTCTACTTTCAAGTAATACTTACCAATATATATTAGTTGACAAAAATTATAAGGTAATCCTAGCCAACGATTTAGCCCAGTCTACTGTTAGAAAAATTCATCATAAAGAATTACTACCGGGTTCTTACCTTTTGGATTTTGTTTTTGAATCAGATAAAACGGCATTAATTCGCCATATTGGTAATGGCTTTCTAGGAAAGGAAGCTTCAGCAGAACGAAAAATAACCAGCCAAAGTGGAAAGGAATTATGGATTGAAATTTCAACCAAGCCAATATGGACTCAAGAAGGTAAAATAGAAAATGTTTTAATATCCTATTTTAATATTACCGAACGAAAGAAGTTCGAATTAGCCTTAAGAGAATCTGAAGCCAACCTACACATAGTTTTTAATAGTGGTTTGCATGGCTTTGTTTTGGTTGAAAGTGATGGCTGTTGCCTAATTTATAATTCTCAGGCAGAACAGTTCTTTCGAAAATATGCCAAATTGCAAATCCAGCGAGAAAAGAAGATAGAAAATCTTAGCAACCATGAATTTGAGAATCGACTGACCAGAAGTATTCGAATGGCCCAAAATGGTGGACGAATATATTCGGAAGAAGAATTTCATGAAAATGGAGTAAGAAAGTTCTTTAGTATTCAATTTGACCCTGTTTCTAAAGATAAGGATAAAAAAGTTACAATTTGGATTAGTGACATCACACAGAGAAAACAAGCCGAACAATCCCTTCAAAAATCTGAAAGTAACCTTAAAGCAATTTTCAACAATACCACTTCGAGCTTTTTCCTAATTGGCTCAAATAATAAAATTGAGGCGTTTAATAAAGCCGCTCAGGAAGAAATCCTTTCTCAATTCTCCGTTCAAATTAAGGAAGGTGACGATATCGTCAATTTCCTTAATCCTGAAAATAGGGTAGATTGTCAGAATAGCCTTTCATTGGCCTTTTGCGGTAGAAAAGTTACAAGCGAAAATCCCATCACAACCGATCAAAAAACAAAATGGTTCGAACGTCATTTTAATCCCATTTTTGACGAAAACGGTAAGGTTGAAAAGATTACAATATGGTCAATAGATATCTCGGAAAGGAAGAAATTTGAAAATGCCTTACTCGCCAATGAAAAAAAATTCAGAAAGTTAACCTCGCTTTCTCCTGTTGGAATTTATCAAACAGATGAAAACCTTCAAATTGTTTATTTGAACGATAGTATGCATAAAACCCTTGGAATTTCTCAAACAGAAATTTATACAAGAAAATGGAAGCATACCATACACCCGGAAGATTTGTCAAGATTTGAAGCGTTTACCCAAAGTGCTTTGGAAAATCACCAAGAATATAGTATTGAGTATAGAATTGAAAATCCAACCGAATTCAGTTCCCAATATATTTCCGAACAAGCTATTCCACTTTTTAATGATAACCAGGAATTCATCGGCTATCTAGGAACATTAGTAGATATTACCGAACATATCTCTGCTCAAAGACTTCGCAGCGAGCGAGACTTGGCCAAACTTTCTTTAAAATTTAAATCCGATTTTTTGGCAGGAATGAGTCATGAGATTCGAACTCCTTTAAATTCCATCATTAGCTATTCTGAACTATTAATGGAATCTAGTTTGGAAAATACCCAAAAAGAACAACTTCAAACCGTATTTAATGCTGCTATTCATCTTCGAAGTATAGTGAACGATATTCTGGATTTATCAAAACTGGAAGCCGGAAAGGAAGAACTACGATTAATCACTTTCCCTTTGAAATCCTTACTGGAAGAATGTTATAAAACCTTCAAACTTATGGCCCTTGAAAAAGGATTAACATTTACGTATGTTCCATCTCCCGACTTAGTGGTCAAAAGCGATAAAAGACGGTTAATTCAAATCATTTCTAACCTGGTTAAAAATGGTATAAAATTTACGGATTCCGGAAAGGTTGAAATGAAATTAATGGTTCTGGAAAACAGGCTTTCCAAAATCAAAATTCGCTTTGAAGTAATGGATACCGGAAAAGGCATAAAAGAAGAAGATCTGTCTCAATTGTTTTCTGATTATACCCAACTACAAACCAGTCTTTCTAACCAAATGGAAGGAACCGGATTAGGATTGGCCATCTCTAAAAAACTAGTAGAATTGCTTGGTGGTGAAATTGGGGTTGAATCTAGCTATGGCTCAGGAAGTACCTTTTGGTTTGAATGTTGGATAGAAAAATCAATGAACCCTTCTCAAGATAATTTAATCAAAAATACTATCCAATTCCATGGCAAAATATTACTGGCCGAAGACAATGCTATTAACAGAATGGCCTTTCAATCCATTCTTCGAAAACTTGGATTAGAGGTGGTTACAGCTTCCAACGGACTGGAAGTGTTGGATCTTATTAAAATCCATTCGTTTGATTTAATTTTTATGGACATTCAAATGCCTGAATTGGATGGTTTCTCTACGATTATACAGTTAGAAGAAAGAATGGGAAAAATCCCCCCAATCATTGGACTAAGCGGCAATATTTCCCAGGCTAACAGTCAAAATTACCTTCGAAAAGGAATGGCGGATTTCTTACCCAAACCAGCAACTTCTAATGACTTTATTTCTATGCTAGTGAAATGGAAAATTCCTAGTCTTCCATAACCACTCTTTTGGAATTTGCTTATTTTGCATCATGCGTATCTTAATGGTTTGTTTAGGAAACATTTGCCGATCTCCTCTGGCTGAAGGAATTTTAAAAGCCAAAGCTATTAAATTAGGCCTACCTATAGAGGTTGATTCTGCAGGTACTGGTGGTTGGCATGCAGGTGAATTACCCGATCATCGTTCAAGAAAAATTGCCGAAAAACATGGTATTGATATTACTTATCAAAGAGCAAGAAAATTCCAACTATCTGATTTCCAAAAATTTGAATTCATACTTGCCATGGATAACTCCAATCTGGAAGATTTACTTGCCTTAACCCAAAATGAAAACGAAAGAATAAAAGTTAAACTTCTATTGGACTATCTGTTTCCCGGAAAACAAAAAAATGTTCCAGACCCTTATTACGGGGATATTCATGCATTCGAAGAGGTGTATCAACTTTTAGACCAAGCTTTGGATTCCTTTCTCAGCAAAGAATTTCCATCTATTTCACTTACTAATTAGTACGCTCAATGCCCGGTAAATTATTCCTAATTCCCGTTTTTCTCGAAGAAACTGCTTCTTCTGAGCAAGTTTTCCCTGCAATCAACCTGGATATTCTAAATCACCTTTCCCATTTCATTGCCGAAAATGACAAATTAGCCAGAAGGTTTCTAAAAAGGGTCAACTATCAATTACCCTTGTCTGATGCTCAAATTGAACTATTAAATGAACATACCAAAACCGAAGAAGTTTTTCAATTGCTTCAACCTGCGCTTCAAGGAATCAATATGGGATTATTGTCTGATGCAGGATGCCCGGGTGTAGCCGACCCGGGTGCCTTGGTTGTTCAGTTAGCACATGATTTAGGTATTACGGTAGAACCATTGATTGGACCTTCTTCCATTCTATTATCACTTATGGCTAGCGGAATGAATGGTCAACAATTTACCTTCCACGGTTACCTTCCTATTGACAAAATTCAGAGAGCAAGAACTTTAAAAGACCTATCCAATCATAGTATTCGTACCGGTCATACTCAACTATTTATTGAAACTCCGTATCGAAACCAGGCGATTTTCGAAGATATCCTAAAAAATTGTTCAACCGATTTGCGTTTGTGCATTGCTTGTAACCTTACTGCATCAACAGGTTGGACAAAAAGTATGTCTATTCAGTCATGGAAAAATAAAAAACCGGATATTCATAAAAAACCTTGTATTTTCCTGATTGGTCGTTAATTAGGGTAAGCCGACAAGTCATTCCCAACGAATAGAATCTATTTTATTATATCAAGTATGCGGGCCCCCTCCGCCCCTACCAGCTTTTGCAAAATCGAATAAATCTTGCACGGGCGTTCGGGTCACGCTATCGGCTGTAGTCCTCGTCCACCTAGGCTAAAGCCGTAGGTGTCCTGTGGGCTACCTGCCTCTATCGTTGCCCGAGGGTGCAAACCCCAAATGTATCAGCTATTTTACCAATTTTAATTGATAAATAGTCCGAAGGCTATTCATAAAACAAAACACTTAAATACCTATTAAACAATATGTTAGGTCAATCTATCGAGAAAATTTAAACATAAAATTGGATTATAGATATTGTCCAGTCCTTATCACAATATCAATCAGGCTTCTGCAAGAAATTCATGGCATTTTAGAAGAATCATTGCAACCTCAAAGGGTAAATAAGTGAATAATTAATTGATAAAAATAGCTTGAGTATTTTTCAGTCCCCCCCTAATTAAAAGTAACCTTGAACCTTTCTATCTTCCATACCGGTCTCCGAAATATGATCATCCAATCGGGTTTGTCCACGCTCACTTAATTCTGTTTGATACAACTCATTTAATACCTCCTGAACAGTACTTGCTTCTGATTCTATTGCCGCTGTGCAAGTCATGTCTCCTACTGTTCTGAATCTGACCTTCCTGGTTTCCAGTTGGTCGTTTGAATCTAATTTCACAAATGGGGAATTAGCCACCCAGCGGCCATTCAATTTAAAAACCTCCCTTTCATGGGCAAAATACAAGGAAGGCAGTTCAATAGTATGTCTTTGAATATATTCCCAAACATCTCTCTCTGTCCAATTACTTAAAGGAAATGCCCTTACATTTTCGCCCTCATGAATACGTCCGTTTAAGATATCCCATACTTCAGGCCTTTGCAATTGAGGCTTCCACATATTGTCTTTGCCCCGAAAAGAAAAGATTCGTTCTTTAGCCCTGGCTTTCTCTTCATCCCTTCTGGCTCCACCTATACAACAATCAAAACCAAACTCCGAAATAGTCTCTAATAAAGTATAGGTTTGATGGGTGTTACGACTGGGCAATTTCCCAGTAGCATCCGGAATATTTTTCCTTTTAATGGTATCTTCAACCTGCCTTACCACTAAGCGCAATCCATGCTTTTTCACCAAATAATCTCTAAATTCCAAAGCCTCCTTAAAATTATGACCGGTATCAATATGTACCAAAGTAAATGGCACTTGCAAAGGAAAAAATGCTTTAATACTTAGATGGACCAAGGTAATACTATCCTTCCCTCCTGAAAAAAGCAAGGCCGGATTCGAAAATTGCCCTGCAACCTCTCGTAAAATAAAAATAGACTCCGATTCCAATTGATCCAAATAATCCATATCACAAAGGTAAGGTTTTCAATATTTTCATGTTGAAACATTGAATTACTTGTCAACTATTTAGGTTATATGTCCAAATACTTTAGCTAATTGAAATCCAAATCTATGCTTTTGCAAAACCAGATAGATCTTAAATCCTTTAATTCATTTGGAATAGCTTGCCAGGCTAAACTATTCTCTTCCTTTAAAAGTTTGGAAGAATTAAAAGAAATTCTAAATCTGGATCAAATAAAAGGTGAAAAATTGCTGATATTGGGTGGAGGAAGTAATGTATTGTTTACCAAGGATTTTAATGGAATTGTTTTAATTAACAATATAAAAGGAATTACACTGATTTCTGAAACAGAAGAAGATGTTATTCTTGAAGCAGGTGCAGGTGAGAACTGGCACGATTTCGTGTCCTATGGAGTTGAAAGAAATTGGGGAGGATTAGAAAATTTATCCTTAATCCCGGGGAAAGTTGGTGCAGCACCCATGCAAAACATTGGAGCTTACGGAGTTGAACAAAAAAATTGTTTTGTTCAACTAACTGCTTTGGAAATTAAAACAGGACAATTAATTAATTTTTCCCTGGAAGATTGTGCATTTGGATACAGGGAGAGTTTTTTCAAACAAGAAGGTAAAAACCGCTTTGTAATTTTAAAAGTGCAATACCGATTGAAAAAGAAACCTTCAATTCAAACTTCCTATGGTGCCATCACCCAGGAACTAGAAAAAATGGGAATAGTTCATCCAACAGTTCAGGATGTTGCAAAAGCCGTGATTCATATTCGTGAATCCAAATTACCTAACCCTAAAGTTATTGGCAATGCCGGAAGCTTCTTTAAAAACCCGGTAGTTCCAAATTCAGTTTTTCTGAATCTCAGCAAAAAATACCCCGATTTGGTTTCTTACCCTGCTGAGAATGGAAATACAAAACTTGCAGCAGGATGGTTAATTGAAAAGGCCGGATGGAAAGGTTATCGAAAAGAAAATTATGGTGTTCACCAAAATCAGGCATTGGTGCTTGTCAATTATGGTGGCGCCAATGGAAGTGAAATTTGGGAACTTTCCCATGAAATCCTCAAAGATATCAAAAACAAATTTGGCGTTGAATTAGAACGTGAAGTAAACATTTTTTAACCCGGGCAAACCCATTTAAATATCTATCTATGAAAAACACAACCTTAGTCCTTTTTGGTTTCCTAAGTTTATTGCTTCAAACAACCCAGGCTCAAAAGGTTAACCGCAAACAAAATATGGCAAGTCCACAAATCGGAATTTTTTCCAATTGCCATTTGGAAACTCTTTTCCTTAAAACCCTTTGCTCGGATATTGAAAATAATAAACCACAACTCATTCGAAACCAATTGCAATTAAAAAGCGGGCAAAATGCCATGCCAAAGGTTATGAAATGGACCAAGGAAAACTACTATTGTATTCGATGCAGACCTGAACCGGGGTTTGGTGGTGGACAGCTTCTTCGTAAATGTGTAGTTGAAAATGCCAGAGAAGTTGCGGCTTTTCTAATTCAGGAGGCCAGTGTAGATATGAACTTTATTGAACAAGATGGGTTAACCTTGCTGGATTGGCTTCAGGAAGAAACCGAAAGAACTTTTGATGAAGCCTTCGAAACTGAAAATTCTGCCGATAAAAAATGGTTAATGCTTGGAATCCAAAATAACCTACAGTTTTATAATACCTTTAAAAACGCCGGAGCAAAGTTTAGTTCCGAACTTTAACCATGTCTAAAATTTGTCTCATAACCGGCGCATCTTCAGGAATCGGACAAGCTTGTGCCCGAGTGTTTTCACAAAATGGTTACCACCTAATTTTACTGGCACGTCGGAAAGATAGATTATTAGACCTTCAAAAGGAACTTCCCAATCCTACCTTAATTCTTCAGGCTGATGTTAGAGATTTAAATCAGGTAGGCTTGGCCATTGATTCCTTACCCGATTCATGGAAAAATATCGAAGTCCTAATAAACAACGCAGGATTGGCTGCCGGTTTAAGCCCTATTGACCAAGGAAGTTTAGACGATTGGGAACAAATGATAGACACCAATGTAAAAGGTCTCTTATATGTTTCCCGCAAGGTTATACCGCTAATGAAAAACCAAGGCAAGGGTCACATTTTTAATATCTCTTCTACTGCCGGCAAGGAAGTTTATGCCCAAGGAAATGTTTATTGTGCTACCAAACATGCCGTTGAAGCACTAAGTAAATCCATGCGTATCGATTTGTTAGACCACCATATTAAAGTAACCAACATCGCACCGGGAATGGTAGAAACGGAATTTAGCTTGGTTCGATTTAAAGGTGATTCCCAGAGGGCAGCTCAAGTTTATACAGGCCTAAAACCCCTGCAAGGATCCGATGTAGCCCAAGTTATCTTCTTCGCTACTACCCTACCCGATCACGTCAATATCAACGACTTAACTCTAACAGCAACCGCACAGGCCAATTCTTTTTATTCGGTTCGTAAATAGATTACTAATTCCTTTTGTAAAGTTGGTTTGCTTTCTAACTTCGTGACCAAATTTTTTACAAATGAAAACCGTTTATATTGTTTCTGCCGCTCGCACCCCAATTGGTAGTTTTGGCGGAACCCTTGCCTCCTTTTCTGCCACTAAACTTGGTGCAATCGCAATCAAAGGTGCACTCGAAAAAGCAGGAATTTCTCCAGATCAAGTGAATGAGGTGTATATGGGCAATGTGCTTTCTGCAAATGTTGGACAAGCACCGGCAACCCAAGCAGCACGTTTTGCAGGTATTCCCGATCAGGTGCCAAGTACCACCATTAACAAAGTATGCGCTTCCGGAATGAAAGCCATTATGCTTGGAGCTCAAAGTATTGCCCTCGGTGAAAACGATGTGGTTGTTGCCGGCGGAATGGAAAGCATGAGCAATGTTCCTTATTACCTCGATAAAGCTAGAAATGGATATAGACTTGGCCATGGACAAATTACCGATGGCCTGGTTAAAGATGGATTGTGGGATGTGTACAAAGATTATCACATGGGCTCTGCCGCCGAACTTTGTGCCTCCGAATGCAAAATTTCCAGGGAAGATCAAGATAACTTTGCCATTGAAAGCTATAAAAAAGCTGCTGCTGCAACCGAAGCAGGAAAATTTAAAAACGAAATTGTTCCTGTCGAAATCCCACAAAAAGGTGGTACCAGCCTAAGTTTTGATTTGGATGAAGAATACAAAGCAGTAAAATTTGATAAAATTCCGGGACTAAAACCTGTATTTCAAAAAGATGGAACAGTTACGGCTGCCAATGCTTCAACCCTCAATGATGGTGCGGCTGCGGTGGTTTTAATGAGTAAAGAAAAAGCTGATGAATTAGGTATTAAACCTTTAGCTATTGTTCGTTCTTTTGCCGATGCGCAACAAGCTCCCGAATGGTTTACTACTGCTCCTTCCAAAGCCTTGCCAAAAGCTGTTGCTAAAGCCGGTTTACAATTAAGTGATGTGGATTTTTTCGAAATAAACGAAGCTTTTTCCGTTGTTTCTTTGGCCAATAACCAACTTATGAACTTAAATCCTGATAAAGTAAATGTAAATGGTGGTGCGGTGAGTATTGGCCATCCATTGGGTTGCAGTGGTGCTCGTATCGTAGTAACCTTGGTGAATGTACTACATCAAAACAACGGTAAAATTGGTGCCGCAGGTATTTGCAATGGTGGTGGTGGTGCCAGCGCAATAGTTATTGAAAGAGTCTAATATACAACCATATATAAGCAAAAGGTCTTCCATAGTGAAGGCCTTTTTTTTATGCGGGCCCCCTTCAGCCCATCTTAATCTATTCCAATTTTTAAACTACTTCACTTGGGCTTTCGGGTCACGCTATCGCCTGTAGTCCTCGTCCCCCTAGGCTAACGCCGTCGGGCTCCTGTGGGCTACTTGGCTCTATCGTTGCCCGAGGTGCAAACCCCCAACAAATATACCACTTCCAAAATTTCCAGACAAACAAGATTTAAGTATCAAGGGTTCCAGCTTTCTGTTTACAATAATTCAAGTCTGGAATTGAAAACCAAAAAAAATAGTCCTGGAAATTTATCTTCAGAAACACTTTCTTTCTTAACCAAGCAACTGCCCCGGGTAGGGATAGTAGTGGAAAGCCCACAGACGACCGCAGCGCTAGCTAAGGGCGGCGAGGACTTGGAACGGATAGCCCGACCATGAGCCATTCAATACAAATGGGAACTATGCAACCTTGGTGGAGGCGAATGGGACCCGCCAAATAAAAATCCCTCCACTGTAACAAACTATTGCACAATGAAGGGATAACACCTTGAATTCAAATAATTTATCCTAAAAAAGGGTAACGATAATCCGTTGGAGGAACAAAGGTTTCTTTAATAGTGCGAGGAGAAACCCAACGCAAAAGATTGATCATGGAACCGGCTTTATCATTGGTACCTGACCCTCGGCTACCTCCAAAAGGCTGTTGTCCAACAACTGCACCGGTACATTTATCGTTGATATAGAAATTCCCTGCCGAATGACGTAATGCCTTAGTTGCCAAATCAATAGCATATCTATCTTGAGCAAAAATTGAACCGGTTAATGCATAAATAGAGGTAGAATCAACCGTTTTCAGAATACCATCAAAATCCTCTGCATCATAAACAAATACAGTCAAAACAGGACCAAACAACTCCTCGCACATCGTTACATAATCGGCCTTTTTAGCTAAAATAACGGTGGGCTCAATAAAATAACCTTTACTCTTATCAAAACTTCCACCTGCAATGATTTCAGCATCGGGATCTTGCTTTGCATTTTCAATATAGGAGGCTAGTTTGTCAAATGATTTTTCGTCAATAACTGCGTTAATAAAATTGGAAAAATCTTCTGTACCACCCATTTTAAAAGTCGAAATATCATTCAATAACCCCTCTTTAAACTCAGCCCAAAGGTTCGAAGGCACGTAAACACGAGAGGCGGCTGAACATTTTTGACCTTGGTATTCGAAAGCACCTCTGGAAACCGCAGTAATTAATGCTTTAACATCGGCACTTTTATGGGCTAAAATAAAATCCTTTCCGCCAGTTTCGCCTACGATACGAGGATAGGTTTTGTATTTATGGATGGAGTTTCCAATGTTTTTCCAAATACCTTGAAACACACCTGTTGAACCGGTAAAATGAATTCCTGCAAAATCAGGATGGTTAAAAATAACCTCCCCTGCCTCAGGACCAGAGACATAAACCAAATTAATTACACCATCCGGTAACCCTGCTTCTTTCAAAATCTTCATGATTAAGGAAGCTGCATAAATTTGAGTATCGGCAGGTTTCCAAACAACAGTATTTCCCATTAAAGCTGCTGAGCTTGGTAAGTTTCCGGCGATGGCAGTAAAATTAAATGGAGTTAAAGCAAATACAAATCCTTCAAGCGGACGCTGTTCGGTTCTGTTCCAGATTCCCGGGCTACTAATTGGTTGCTGGCTATAAATTTCAGTGGCAAATTGAACGTTAAAACGAAGGAAATCTATAAGTTCACAAGCAGAATCAATTTCTGCCTGATACACATTTTTACTTTGTCCAAGCATGGTAGCTGCATTAAGCTGATACCGATAAGGTCCGGCAATCAAATCAGCAGCTTTTAGAAAAATAGAGGCACGTTGTTCCCAAGATAAATTCTCCCAATTCGGTTTTGCTTTTAAAGCTTCCTTAATGGCCAATTGAATTTCATCTTTACCTCCACGGTGGAAGTAACCCAAGGTATGTTGGTGGTCATGTGGAGGAGCTAAGCGCTTTTTGTTTCCGGTCCTAATTTCCTTACCACCAATATACATTGGTATATCAGCTTCTTCT
>JAIBAJ010000026.1 GCA_019695265.1 Bacteroidia bacterium
CCCTTGAAAAAGGTGAACGCAGCGAATTAGCCAATTTAGCCAATGAACTTCTTTAAAAATCCATTCCATTTTGGCAAGAGCTCCTTATCTTTGTTTTAATAGAACCTCAACAAATCCTCCAACATCATCAATAACAAATTCAATTTATAGTTTAAATCTCACTGATTTTGAACTGAAATTACGCTGTTCCTAAAACAAAAAAAGCGCAACCCAATTATAATGGTTGCGCCTAAAAGCTTAGAGAAAGAAAAGCAATCTAGAACATAGATAACACCTTCTTGGTTTCTTGAACGTCTCCCTCGTCCAAGCCCTCAAACAGACGACTGAGATCATTGTAAACAATGTTCACCCCCGGTTGCTCCAAGTTTTCCCTTACCATAATATAAAACCGCAAAAAGTAATAATATACATCATTCTTGTACAGGACGTCCAAATCGTCCACAAACTCCATCAGTTGGCGCATAGAGACGGAAATCTCCTTCAAATCTTTGAGATGAGCATATTGTTGTAATGCCTCTTCCGGGTTTTTGTGCCTGGGTATAATTTGGCTGCATTGATATATATATTTATTAAATGTTCTGTCAATATAGGGCATACAGGTATTACTCACTGCAGCCGCCTGATCTCGCTCATTCTCTGAAATAAAAGTGGTAGGTACCGTTTTCTTTAATTCTCTTCTGATGGTAGCAATAGCTTCTAATATGGCCACTTTACTCGAAGGTGATATTGTAGAAATTTCAACTTTGTTTGCAGACATAAAAAATGATTTTACGAAATGATTTACTTCGCAAACATCAAGAATTAATTAACTCAACACAATAGGCTTTTTACCCTATATAGGAATCGTAGGCAATAAGATGACACCTCGTCTTAAACACTCCTTATAAGCCGCTAATAAAGTATGCTTTCTTGTCTTTTTCAATACGCTTTCCCTATGCCTTTTACAAGTATTAGGAGAAATTCCAAGCATATCAGCAGTTTGCTCAATACTAAAATCCTCCGACAAATACTCCAACACCGCCAACTCGGTTTGGGTCAATTGAATAATATGAATCGAGGCATCCATAAACTTTGGCAATTTTAAGAATTATTTTAGAATTAAGCTAAAAAATTAATAAAGCAAGAAAAAATACTTACACTATTAAGTATGAGTACAAAAACAAATTACATCCCTTTCCTAACTACCCAATAATCCTTCTTCAACCTCTCCAATTTGAATCCTTTGCTCTCCTACCTCTTCGCCATTTCCCAATTTTAACTACCCAAAAATCCTTCATCACCCTTCAAACGGCGTCATTTTGTCAGCATCACAACCTGTGGCATATTCATTGAACTCCCCCGGAAAACTCATAAAAGCATAATAACATGAACGGAAAAATAAGTGTAAGTACCGAAAACATTTTCCCCATCATTAAAAAGTTTCTCTATTCTGATCATGAAATTTTCCTTAGAGAACTCATAGCCAACGCTACAGACGCCACGCAAAAATTGAAAGCTTTGAACAGCTTAGGCGAATTCAAAGGCGAACTTGGCGACCTCACCATCGAAGTGATTTTAGATGCAGACAAAAAGACATTAACCATCCGGGATAAAGGGATTGGTATGACTGCCGATGAAATTAAAAAGTACATTAACCAGATTGCATTCTCCGGCGCTGAAGAGTTTGTTCAGAAATACAAAGACAAAACCGATGCCGGCATTATTGGCCACTTCGGTCTTGGATTTTATTCAGCTTTTATGGTTGCAAAAAAAGTTGAAATCTTTACCAAATCCTACCAAGATGCTCCTGCCAGCCTCTGGGAATGTGACGGATCACCCGAATATACCATTCAGGAAACTGAAAAAGAAGCTCGTGGAACCGATATCATTTTGCATCTGGCCGATGACTCCCTAGAGTTTGCCGAGGATAGCCGAATCCAATCCATCCTTACTAAATACTGTAAATTTTTACCTGTTGAAATCAAATTTAAGGAGGAAATCATCAATAATACTAAACCGGCTTGGACTAAAAAACCAACTGACCTTAGTCCGGAAGATTATACCAACTTCTACCGCGAACTTTACCCCTTCGCCGAAGAACCACTCTTCCATATTCACCTCAATGTGGATTTCCCTTTCAATTTGACCGGAATTCTCTACTTCCCAAAAATCCGTTCCAACATTGAAATGCAGCGCAATAAAATTCAATTGTACTGCAACCAGGTCTTTGTTACCGATTCGGTGGAAGGAATTGTACCAGACTTCCTTACCCTTTTACATGGAGTGTTAGATTCACCGGATATCCCCCTAAACGTTAGCCGTTCCTACTTGCAAAGCGACGGAAACGTGAAAAAAATCTCCAGTCATATCACCAAAAAAGTAGCAGACAAACTGGAAGAAATGTTCAAATCAAACCGTGAAGATTTTGAGAAAAAATGGGATGATATCCGTATCTTTATTCAATATGGTATTCTTACTGATGAAAAATTCTTTGAACGTGCACAAAAATTTGTGTTACTAAAAAACACGGATGGACAATACTTTACTCTAGAAGAATACAAAGAAAAAGTTACTGCAACCCAAACCGATAAAAACGAAAAAACAGTTTACCTCTATGCCGGAAATGTAGCCGAACAACATTCTTTTATTGAAGCAGCAAAAGGCCGTGGATACGATATTCTGGAAATGAATAGCCCCTTGGAAGGACATTTTATCCAACACCTCGAAATGAAATTGGAAAAAATATCTTTTGTTCGTATCGATAGCGACACCTTGGACAATCTGATCCAGAAAGAAGATAAAGCTCCAAGCAAATTGAACGAAGAAGAGCAAAAAACAGTATCTTCTGTATTTGAAACAACCGTTGATAAAGCTACTTTCTCCATTAAAGTGGAACCATTGAGCGAAACTGAATTACCTGTTATTATTACCCGTCCTGAGTTTTTCCGCCGTATGAAAGAAATGCAAGCTGTTGGAGGCGGAGGTATGGGAATGATGGGCAATTTCCCAGAAATGATGAACCTAGTCGTTAACGGAAATCACCCATTGGTGGGTAAAATACTGTCGGAAAACGATGATTCAAAACGCCAAAACACCGCTAAACAATTGGTTGATCTGGCCCTGCTTTCGCAAGGAATGCTTAAAGGCGAAGAATTAACCAAATTTATAAAACGCAGTGTGGAATTTGTGAATTAATCCAATTCCGATTCTCCGATAAAGGCCAAGCGTAAGTTTGGCCTTTTTTTTTGGAAAACAATCGTTAGCTGCCCGAATTATCTGTATCCCCGTTATCGCCTATAGTTTGCCACACCTAATTAAAGCAAATTTCAATGCATTGTGCCGTGGCAAAGCTATTTGGCTCTACCGGGTTTAGCTTAATGACAATTAGCTTTCAACCAATCTTCATCCAATTCGGTTCCACTCAAATATCGTGGTAAACCCAACAACCAAAATTGACCTAAGAAAGAAGTAAACAATCAGCACAAAAAAGGAAAGTGTAAAAATTCGGCTAAACTGAATGGCTGTGTTAGTTCAGTTTTCATTCAACCACCAGTAAATAAACCTATTTTCATTTGCCCGGAAAATGCAATCATAATTTGCTTTGATCCAAATGGGATCTTTAAAATCCAAGCCGGTAATTTTCTACCTAATTTACTTTATCCCCTCGCAATTCTCTAAATCGCTTTCTGGCCTCCACAGTATATAAACTGCCTGGATATCTCAGCAAAAATTCCTGGTATAATTCCTTAGCCTTACCCGGATTATTTAACCTAAACTGATAAATTTCTGCCGATTTGAATAATGCATCATCCCCTAAAACCTCATCAGCAAAGGTGTTGTAAATTTTTTCAAAATATTCCAAGGCTTTTTCACTCTGGTTCCGTTTTATGGCAATTTGAGCTTTGATAAACAGTATATCATCTTCAAGCATAGAACCTGGAAACAAAACCGGAATAGAATCTAAGTGAACTAATGCTAAACTGTCTTTGTTTTGAAACTTCAACAAATCAGCAGTCGCAAAAAGACGCAAGGCTCCTCCGGTTGAATCTTCAATAATATTATCGCCAATTAACAAGGCTAAATATAATGCATCGTTGGCAATAAGCTGGGTAGTTGCCGATTTAAGTACATTCAATTGGGCTTGTGCCCAGGCAAATTCACCATTGTAATAGCTTAAGCGGGCATTTCGCAGTTTGGCTTCCTGACCAATAGGATCATTCTTAAACATCTTTTCTGCTTGTGAATACAATAAGCTGGCATCCCAAACTTCTCCAATAAAAACCAAAACATCTCCCAGTTCCATTTTTGTTTCTGCAACCTCTCTGGATGAAAGATTTGGAAATGATAAACAAGACTCCAATAATAGTATAGCCGAATCTGGCTTTTCCAGGTAAAAGGCCTCCAATTTAGCCCATCCTCTGACCATTTTAGATGTTTGAGCATGCCTTCCAAGTTCATCCAAGGTAGAACGATACAACATTTCCAATTCTACCAAATCCTTGGTGGTGTAATTTCCGTTTTCGGTAATTTTCTTATTCATTACTTCAACCAAATCCATCTTTGCAGAAATGTAATAGATATTTTCAATGCCTTTTGAAGTCACATATTGTAAACATTTTATGGCAGTTTCCCAGGCCTGATTTGCCTTACACAAAGCTGCTAAATTCATAATCCTTTGTCCTTCCTCTTTTAAACGTTTATCCAATGCCTTGCTTTGAATAAATGCTGCCTCGAAATCCTTTGCCTGAATATATTGCCAGATCAATAAATCGGAATAAACATCCCGCTCCGGATTTTCCTGTATTTTCTTGATAAGCAATTGCCTTAAGTATTCATTTTTCTTACCATTAGCATCATCAGAAAGCATGGTTTGCAAGGCATTCTGTACATTTTGCAGCAGACCTTCATTTTCATTAACAGCATCAAGATATTCATTAAAAACTCCAGGCACATCCTTTTTCATAGCATACACATCTGCTAATTCAAAATGAAATGCCACCATTCCTCCAAATAACTTTCGGCCTTTGTCATACGTTCTTACTGCAAAATCCAATTCATTGTGATCAATAAATGCCTGTGCCGCATTCCGAATTTCTTCCTCATTGGGTCGCAAATACTTCAACACTTTTTCATACTGATCCTTGGATTTCTCCTTTTCATTTTGTAGAAAATAAACATAACCCAAATCAATTAATACTGGGAAGTTATATGGATCAGGCTTCAAATGCTTTTTTATCAACTTTTCTGCTTCAGAATATTGTTGAAGTTCCAATAAACAATTGAGGTAATCGAAATAGTAGAAACCTCCATTTTTGGAATTGTATAGCTTCTCATAAATATCCAAAGCCTTATCGAACTCCTTGTTTTGGAAATACTGTTTTGCCAGCTTTTCATCAGTTCCCGACTGTGCCCAAAGCGTTTGGACTGCCAGAAACAGAAAGCAAGAAAGCAACAACAGGTTTTTCAAAATGCTAGGTTTTGCTACAAAGTTCGGAAAAGAAACGTCAGTTTGACGAAAATCTTCTTTGCAAAGAAACAAATCAAGCTATTTTTGTCCGTGTCTTTGGGAAAAATTAGGATATTTTTAGTAGATGACCATCAGATTATGATTGATGGCCTTAAGGCATTGTTAAGATTTGAAAAGGAAATTGAAATAATTGGCGAGAGCACCAGGCCATTGGAAGCGGTTCAAACCATTCAACAACTTAAACCCGATTTAGTTATTACTGATATCAGTATGCCATTATTGGATGGAATTGGTTTAACCAAGACCGTAAAATCCAACCATCCTGATGTAAAGGTTTTAGCCTTGAGCATGAGCGGAGAGCGGGTAACTATTTCCGAAATGCTGGATGCCGGCGTTTCCGGATATATTCTAAAAAATACCGGGAAAGATGAACTTGTAGGAGCCATTCACAAAATTATACAAGGAGGAATGTTTTTCAGTGATCAGGTTTCGGCTGAACTGATGAAAGCCATTCAGGAAAGGCAGCATTTAAAACAAGACGAAGAAAAAGCAGGTTTGACCCAACGTGAATTGGAAATTATTCGGTTAATAGCAAAAGAATACTCTAATTTGCAGATTGCAGATGCTTTATTTATCAGCGAACGCACGGTTGAAAGTCACCGCAAAAACATTTTCAGAAAAACCGAAACCAAAACCATAGTCGGTTTAATAAAATATGCCATAGAGCATAAATTGGTAGATTAAACCTAAAATCCTGACTTGAATTCCAATGCCAATTTTTGGATAACTTCAGGAAATTACCACAATTGATTCGGAGGAATAAAGTCAGGGGTTCCGTCCGGGTAGGGATAGAAGTGGAAAGCCCACAGACGACCGCGGCGATAGCCAAGGGCGGCGAGGACTTGTAACGGATAGCCCGACCATGAGCCAGTAAAATGTTGGAATATCAACCAAAAGTTTAGGCGAATGGGACCCGCCCAAAAAAAAACTAACTTACCGATTCAAGATTTTCAACCGAATAATCCTTTACTACATTATACACGGTGTCTCGTTCAATAGGACGACGGCCGGCATCCTTAATAAGTTTAACCAACTGCTCGGTAGTTAAAACCGGGGTTTGTTCTTCACTTCCGGCCATGGAGTAAATTTTGGTAGTATCATCAATGGTGCCATCGATATCATCCACGCCAAAATTTAAGGACATCTGAGCTGTGGTTCGACCAATCATAGGCCAATAGGCTTTTACATGACCGAAATTATCCATAAAAATACGAGAAACTGCATAATTCCTAAGGTCTTCTATACGAGAAACCTCGGGCAAATGACTCATTTGATTACCTTGATTTCGGAACTTAAGAGGTATAAATGTATTAAAGCCCCCTGTTTTATCCTGTAATCTCCTTAACCTTTCCATGTGATCGATGCGATGAGCGAAGGTTTCAATATGGCCGTACAACATGGTGGCATTACTTGGCATTCCAAGTTTATGAGCGGTTTCATGAATGGCCAACCATTCTGTTGAACTGCATTTATCCTCACAAATCTCAGCTCTTACAATTTCATCAAAAATTTCAGCACCACCGCCTGGCAAACTGTCCTGACCATGAGCTTTAAGAATGCTAAGACCTTCTTCGTAACTAAGTTTAGCTTTGCGGCACATATAATCCAACTCCACTGCTGTAAAGGCTTTCACATGCAAATCAGGTCGAATTTCTTTGACTTTTTTAATCAAAGAAGCAAAATAATGAAGACCCATTTTAGGATGAACTCCACCAACGATATGCACTTCGGTGATAGGTTCATTTTTATACGCTCTAATTTTATCTAAAATCTGTTGTTCACTTAATTCCCAACCTTCTTCCTTATGCTTTAGAAGGCGGCTGTAGGAGCAAAACTTACAATCAAAAACGCAAATATTGGTCGGTTCAATGTGGATATTCCGATTAAAGAAGACCTTATCTCCATTTTTATGTTCCCGTACAAAATTTGCGAGCGCACCTAAGAAGCCCAGACTTCCCTTTTGATACAAAAGAATTCCCTCTTCCGGGGTAATTCGCTCAAATTCAACTACTTTCTTACCAATATTCCTAAGATCTACATTTGATTCTGCATCTAAAAGAGCAGAAGGGAAGGAAGAATTTTCAGCCATATACTATTCAATCGCTATTCGTTTCTGAAAGCTTCCCAGGTGGGAAGAGCCTTTTATAAAGTAAATTCCGGGCTGTAAAACATCCCATTTGATTTCGACAACTGAACCTGGATTTGGAAAAGATTTTCTTAAAAAAACCTCCCCAAGTGGGTTGATTAGTTCTAAATCAAAGGTGGTATTTTGCAATTCAGAATTTAGTGACAAAAATACATTGGAATGGGTTGGATTAGGAAAAAGTTGAATCTTTTTAGAAAGATTGGCATCTGGAACCGCAACGAAGCAACCATCGGAAGAAACCAATTGGGTTCGGCTGGTATTAAGGGTTGCCCACATTCGTTCCTTTTGTCCCAAGGTGAAGAAATACATACAATTATCGTAAGTATAATCCATAAAATTCATAAACATATCACCGTAGGGTGTGTTACTACACATGGAGGTAACATGGTTTGGAAAAAGAGGACAATTGTAATTAGGGCCCGGACTTAAGGGGGTATCGTCAACGAGGTCGTCATTTAAACAAGATGCATTGGACCCTTCGGGACCCCATGGATGATAAAGGTTAAGGTAATGGCCTATTTCATGGGTTGTAGTACGGCCAAGATTATAATTACCACCTAAACTTCCATTTTTTCCAAAATGTTTATAATCAATTACAACCCCATCCACATCAGGATTGGCGCCGGGTTGGTAGGTATATCCCAAAATACCTGAGGCCAGGTCACAAATCCAAATATTGAGATACTTGTTACTAGGCCAAGGATCTGCTCCACCATTTGCCGCACTTTTCATTTGGTCATCGTTGGAAAATTCTGTTTTATTTGTAAATGTTCGTGTAATACCAACAGTCCAATTTCCCTGAGGATCGGTACTGGCTAAACAAAAACTAATTTCTGAATTTGCGGCAAATGACTGAAATGGTGTGGGGATGAGGGTTCTATCTGCATTAGAAAATGAATAGTCTTCATTTAATACTGCTAATTGAGAATAAATTAATTCATCGGAAATATTTTCCTCATCTGTATTATAGACTACATGAATTACAACCGGAATCTGAATTTGAGATTGTAATGATTTACTTTGGTTAGATGTTAGAAATTGTTGCAGGATTTCTTCGTTTTCGATCAGTGTTGAAGCATAATCCGGATTTAAATTGGTGTACCTTTCAATAGATTCGGTGGTATAGCATCGTGGAGTTTGTGAAAACAATACCGAAAAGGAAAGCAAGAACAGGCCCACTAAACTAAGTACCTCCTTTTTCATAAGGCTAACGAATTAGGGTAATGGTACCTTTCTTTTCCAGGTGTTCACCTAGAGCAGTTAAGTACTTAAACGAATAAACATAAACACCTTGTTTGGCCATTTGTCCATAAATTTTGCCGTCCCAACCTTCGTTTAAGTCCTTGGTTCGAAAAACCTTTTGCCCCCACCGGTCCCAGATGGTGAATTCGTATTCATCTCTTGAAACGAATAAAGTAACAGGTTTAAAGACCCTATTTTCGGGCATCCAGGCATCGGTGGCAAATGCATTTGGAACAAAGAAATTAGCCCCTTGTTCGGCGCAATCAATGTTGGACTTACTATTAGCCAAAATTCCCAAAAAATTTCCCGGACCTTCGTATCCGACTACAAAATAACAGAAGGTGCCATTACCAATAGTGAAAGTATCTACACTATCAACATAAGTATAAAAAGAGTCGGCCGTTGAAGGAATAATTGCAATAATATCATAGGAAAACGAGTTCAACCCACCTATTTGTCTAAAAACTGCATATCGATCTACTTGACCATCCCAATTATAGTAGGCGTTCCAATTCAGCACATTGGTGCGATTAGGGTATCCGGTTGCGGTAAGGTGGATGGTAGTTCCGATATTGGTAGTATCGGTTGGAGTGAGACAAGTATCAAAAGTAATAATACGATAGGTATAGCTACTTAAATTAGTACTAGCTGATTCGTCGGTATATTCAACCAAATCTACACCGGTAGGAGAGATATCATCCAACTTGGAGTAATTTGTAACAGGGGTTTTTCTTTCAATTTCAAAGTGATCAATTATAGCGGTATGATCGATTCGTGCATTAATATATGCTTCGGTATTAGATTCAACGGTAGCTGTAGTGATGTAGCCAAAATCAGGAGCTTTGGGTAAAGTTGCATCAAAGCATAGGGAATTTGAACTCGAGGTAATACGATTATTAACATCATTTTTTACTGCAGTTATGTAATAGCAATAAACATGATTTTTAACTATAAAAGAATCAATATAATTTGGAAGATCCGAAGTTGTAACCAAGGTGTCATAAGGTTCATAAGGCCCATTATTATCCTTGCGATTGATGATATAATAATCAACACCGGTAGTCCAACTAACATATGGATTCCAAGCCAAGGAAATTTTACGGTCGCAGATATTGATTGACCCTGACATAAGCATGGTACAATGACTGAAACTCAAGGCACTAACATTACCGCAACTATCGAAGGCTGCCACCCTATAGCATTCAGAAATAGTATCCGCATTGGAAGTAGTATCGTTGAACCAATAAGTAGAATTATAACCATTCAAAGTTTCAACGGCAGTCCAAATTCCATTTCTAAAATAATAGGTAATATAACCTATTGCATCTGCCGAAGCACTGGGTTTCCATCCCATAACTGCATTTCCAGAAAGTAAATCAACACTTACTGAGTCTACTTCTGGTGTTTCAGGAAGAAAATTATCAGCGAATTGTTGACCATCCACACTGGAAATATTGATACAGCCTAATGCATCGGCAATTTCTACCCGATAGTTCACTACCTCATTGCAGACGGTGACAGGATCATTAAAAGAATTGGTATTTGAAGTTCCAATCATATTCCAGGTACCCAAAGGTTGTTCTCTGAAAATGGAATAGGTTGGGCCTGTGGTTGGGAGCAATGGGTCAGATGGAGGATTCCAACTAAGACCAGCAAAGCCGTTGGCGCCATTTGAAACTGTTAAAAGCATTGAGGCCAAAGTATCGAGCGGAGGTGCATCGAGGCAACCAAAAATAGAGGTAACAAAATAAAAATTTTGATCTACTGCCGCATTTGCAGTAGTATGGATATAGGAAAGCGTATTAATATTATTTATAGTAGCTATTTGAGTATAGGGGCCATTCAGAGAATTGGAATGGTAAATGGCATATGAATTCCAAGATCCGGTTGTATTAACACCTTGTTCCCAATTCAACGTAGTAGAACCATCTGAATTAACAGAAACACATCGAAGTTCAGGAGAATGTTCACTGGAATTAGGAGCCAGGATGGTAACACTAATATTATAGGTAGTGAAAGCAGGAATTGGGCAAAAATTATCTTGAAAAACAATACTAAAGGTATAAGTATTATCAGCCGTATTGCAACCCAATTGACCGGTCAAATGGTTGCAATCGGTTTGCCAGTTAAATGTGGTACCGGTACTTCCAATGGTAGTTGCGGGTGGCGCTGGTGTTAGGGTTGCACAAGGCGGATTCGAACATCCTCCAGCCGAATTGGTATAGCCGGCACCAAATTGGCTTCCAACAGCAGAAAAGGATACACTTTGAGGATTACCATTGCTTAGGACTCCATTATCACTTGCTACTAAAGGTATATTCACCAAATCTCCTGCATTGACACTGACAGCATAATTGGTTGTTGTTCCACCGGAAGGATCTGTTGTTATTAACGGGTTAAGGTTATTGGCACACCCACCTGTAACGAAAACATTTAATTCTCGGTAAACTTCAGAAATCAACACTCCGCATCGATAGGATTTTGTAATAGTTGCCAATAAGTAAACCCCTTGAGTATACGATTTAAAAGTGATATCACCTGTTTGAGGATTTATTGTTGCCGGAATATTTAAAGGGTCGAAAGATTGATCCGGGGTTGGATTTTGATAGGAATATCCAGGATTGTAAGCAACCAATTGAGGATCAACCGGAGGATTGTAAACAGTCAACTCACTAACTTGCATGGGAGGAGCAAATTCATAGGTTAAAACATCACCATCTGAATCATAAGCAATACCATTGAAATTGACAGTTGAACCAGCACAAACAATTCTTGGAGGAGGAGCCAGAAATGCCGGAGAAGAATCGTAGCAGGGATTAGTGGTCGTATTATTCAAATTAAACATGGTCGTATGTAAAACCATGGTATTGTTCATGATAGCTTGAATATTAGTAATATTGCCACTTCTAAAATTCTGAAGGGTAGCAAAGGTCCAACCATCAGGAGGAATAGTTCCTTCCAAAGTGACAGGAACCGATTGAAAAACATATTCCTTCATAGCACCATTCAAAGGTGAGGCCGAACTACAAGATATAACAGGCCCGGAAGCATCGCAGTTTGGGGAAATGTCTTGCTCCGAAATCAGGTTCAAAGCTATTGAAACCCAATCAACCCCATTTAAAGTTGGAGGATCGGAACTTAGAACAGTAATTGGAATAACTTGAATTGGAGAACTTGAAGTACAGTCATAATAAATCTTAACCGTAAATATAAATTGCCCACCACCAACACATTGGTAAGTTAATTCGCCGCCGAGAATATGATTTGCATAGGTTTTGTAGGTACCTACCAAAAGGAACAGCGCGAGAACAAGGGTTTTGATATATTTTTGAAATGGCAAAACCTACTTCAATTGATTTGTAAACTTACAAAGTTACAACGAAAATTCATCCATATTGTTTTGAAATTATTCAGTAACAAGGATATAGTTTTTTTGACCACTACTTTACCATTCCCAAACCTTCCAAAGCAAGTTTATCACCCGGGCTGATTAACAATGCACGACTGAAAAGAGACTTGGCATCGGAATTTTTGTTCAACATCAGACTAACCCAAGCACTCATCATAACTGCGTCATAATCAAATGGATAAAGATTCAAGAACTTATCCAAATACGTTTTTGATTTTTCAAATTGCCCTCTGTTGTAATAAATCAAACCAAGTCGGTAATTGGCAGTTGTTTGATTTGGGTCAGCCTTTAGAATTAGTTCATATTGTTTTACAACCTCGTCCCATTTTCCTAATACACTTAACGGATAAACAATTCCAAACTTAGGTTCTATTGCATTAGGCATTAAGTCGATGGCCTTTTGATAATAAGAAAGAGAGGAAGTTTGATTACTATCCAAATAACTCAACCACCCTAATCGAAGATTAAGTTCATAACTTTTTTCATTATAAACAGATTTTAATGAAGTTATGGCCGACTTATAATTGTATTTACTTTCAAGCGTATAGCTTTGTTGGAAAGCATCTTGAATCTTCTTGTTGTCTTGGCCCATTGCAAGGCTAGAAATTGCCATTGCAGAAAGTAAAATGATTCGTTTCATCGGTTAAATTATTAAATAGTTAGAAGTAAATTTTTAATCCAGTATTAATTAGAAAATGGGTGTAAGTGTATGGAAATCCCTTTTCAATAGGGACTTCAGTACTATTGGTTCTAATTTCTTTAAATGTAAGCCCCTCCCTACCAAGCAATCCAAATCGAAGTGGAATTTCAAATTTATTTTTAAGAATAAAGCTAAAATGGATACCTGCCTTCCAATTTATTTGGTCCGGATTATTATTTAGGATCCAACCAGATGCGTCAGATGTACCATACATTCTACCAAAAAGACAATTGCCTTCAAGCCATAGCCATTTAGAAAACCTTGCGCCAAGCTTAAAACCACCAAAAAAATTTGTACCACTTTGGCTAATAGTACTTGCTTGACCAGAAATATAAAATCGGTTATTACTAATTGGAAATAACGTTAATATAGTATTGGATTGATGATACAAACTATCAGAGACACGATTAAAAGAATAGGAACTTTCCCAGGAAAAATTGCTCCATCTCTTCCTTACCAATCCAACCAAAGACAAATCCATTCCACTAATATTCAACTCCTTAATTCGAAAAGATAAAGTACTTCCCAATATTTTATCAATTTGAACGGTGTTTCCTGAATAAAAAATAATATTTCCGGAAGCAAATACAGACCACCCTTTACCGAATTGATAATTTAATCCAGCATAGATACTTTGCTGGTTGGTTTTTAACTTCCAGGATTGATTGGATACTTGATTATTTCCAGAGCCGGGAGTGCCTAAATGTCTTGAAAAAATAATGGTATTTCCAACATTCATAAACTGATAGCCCAAAGTAAAATTCATTCTACTTCCAATCCACATATTTGCAGAACCACTGGCAAAAAACAAATTTCCTTGCTGCTTTTGCTTCAAATATACCTGTGTTGGATCGGTAAGACTTGCTTCTGGGGCTTTTCCAAATAACCCGCCACCTTCTAGTCCAATCCAGTTTAATCGAGAACCCTTAAAACCAGAATAGAATTTTTGCCAGGGTGTCAAATGAGAACTTAATACTCTGGCTTCACTTTCACGGCCTGCATTCATAAGCGACACATATCGATACCAATAAGTCAAGGTATCTACAGGAAAAAACGCATTGGCCTTTTTATATTCTCTTTCGGAAGAATTATATTTTTCTTGGTTATCATAAGCAATTCCTTTTCTAAGCCTTAGATAATAAAAATCAATTCCTTTCTTTTCAGCCTCCTTAGCCAATTGAATAATTTTTTGCCAATCTTTTTCCATAAATGCCTCATAGCTTTTCATATCGTATTCAGCATCATAATAGCCTTGGGACCAAGATTGATATGGGGATAAAACCAATAAAATTAAAAACAGGGATACCAGGGCACAAGTTTTGGCCATTAATAAAGGTATTATTAATTCTGGTTTCCTCATTATTCAATTCGTTTCCATTGCTTTAACTTTCCTTGCTTCATTGCACCCATAACGCTTAATCCACCATCTTCAATTTCAATTTCTAAATGACGTTTACTCAAACAATAACCCAACAAACTAATTTCCATCTCTGATTGCAAAACTATTCTTTTTGACTCGAGATGATGAATAATAGTAGGGTATTTCATCAAATACTTTGCTTTTGCAATTGTTAAAAAGGGTGCAGTAAAATCTTGGATTATTCTAGCAACCGGATTTGAAACATATTGGAGTGAATACCTGTCTTCAAGGTTTAAACCAGGGTAACTTCCAAGTAGTACTTTATAGGCTGCAAGGTAAAAAACATATAAAAGAGAATCTTTACTTCCTTTAAAATCTGTAAAATAAAACATGGTTCCATCATTTACAAAATAGGCATACCCCTTTGTGGTGTGACAAAAAATATAGCTTCTATTCCATGCATCAGTAAATACTTCCCACTCGGTGATTTTACCCGAGGAATTTTGAAATTTCAATTTCATTCCGGGTAAAAAAGTAAAGGCTGCAACCAAACCACTATTGAGCTCAACATTGGAAACCAATTCCCCTTCCTGTGGAACAGTAAATTCATTTAAGTAGTAGCGCCCTCCCCTCTTACTCATAAAATAGGCCAGGGGATAAACCAGTGTTTTGCTTCCTATTTTACCTGAATTTTGAAATTGAAAATGGAGATGAGGCTCCGGAGAACGGCCAGAACTACCGCAATTTCCTACAATCTCTCCTTCCTTTACATATTGTCCAACCACCTGTTTAATACTATCTTGTTTTAGGTGACTTAACTGACTATACAACCCATTTCCATGATTTATTACAACTGAGTTCCCCCAATTTTGTCTAATATCCATACCCGCTATCTTGTTTTCCTCCACATGGTTTACCACTTCTTCAATCCAACCGGCAGCAGGTGCTAATAAAGGTTTATTAAAACAATAAAAGTCATTCAAATCTGATCCCGATTTTTGGTAAGATTTCATTTCTGCATCCAAGACAACAAAGTCCAAAGCCGAACTCCAATCTCCTTTATGAGTAAAACTGCCATGGTAACCTTGACTAACCATCCATTCTCCAAGGAAAGGTAATTTAAAATGAACTTTATCCAGATTTTTTAGGCGACGGGTAAAAAAAGAGGTACGGTAAACTGCTGCTTCAGGAGAATAGTGTTGGATTTCAATTGGAATTATCCAATTTGTCCTACCCCAATTTCTTAATATAGTAAGAAACAAATGACTAGAAGCAGTAAATGCAAGGGTATAAACCGGCAGAATAAATAAGGATCCTATGCCACCTAAAAAAACATGTACCAATAAGGTAAACGGGATTAATACTATAGCACCAATTAAGGTTCCTATGGAAGGCACAGCATAAAAACAACCTACAGATAGAGAAAGGAAAATAAAATTGCTTCCGCACTGATAATTAAGCCAAGCTTCCGGTCCAAGTGCAGATTGAAACATAATGTAAGCTGCCATTAAAACAACAGAGGTAAATACAAAGGCAATTCTTGACCAAAATAACATACCCAAGACAATAATTAAACCTGCCAAAGGGCTTTTGTTAAAAAACACTCCACTGAACGTATTTAGAATAAGTTTCACTGTATCGGGCAATGCCGAATGAAGTTGTTCATCGAACGACTCATAATGAATTAATTGATTATTAAAAACAAACAAACTATGATTTACAGGTTCAAGCAAATGCGATTGCCTGATAAATACGGTCATAATCCAAACAGTTAATACAAATGGAATACTTAAAGAAGGCAGATTCCATTTCTCCAAAATTGAATTACATAACATGGTAGAAAACAAACTAGCAGCAGAACCTAGCAACAAAATCAAAAGAAAAAAAACACCATTATTCCAATCAAAGGCCAGAGCCATTCCGGTTAAAAGAGCATTATATCCATACAATCCTTCGGAGAAAGATTGTAGCCGAAACCTAAACAAAAAGGCAATAAAATTTGCACTTAGTACGGAAACCAAACCAGCCAATCCAAGCCGAAAGTTAAAGAATGAGGCAAACAATAATGCCAATCCGAAGTATTTATTCAGGGAAAAGAACAACTGAGAATAACTGTTTAATACAGCATCCATCCATTGTTTAATTGTTGGTGAATTTCCTAGTTCCAAATCAAGGCAAAATTAATTGGGAATCAATAAGATGTAACAAAACATGCTCATTTCCATTTACTCCCTTACCAATTGCTTGGATACTCAAACAAAAAAAAGGTTTAACAGGGATTAAATGATTTCCTACTTTTGATCCATATAAAAATTAGTATTGATATGGCTGAACACAATGATTTCGGCAAAATGGGCGAATCTATGGCCGTCGCCTACCTTCGAAGCCAAGGACTTGAAATATTAGAAGTAAATTGGCAACATAAAAAATTTGAATTAGATATTGTGGCAAAAGAAGGTGACTTTTTGGTTATTATTGAGGTAAAAACCAGGAAAACAAACTTTTTTGGTGAACCTGAAGAATTTGTCAAACGTTCTAAGCAAAGGCAATTGATAGAAGGAGCCAATGCATACCTAGAAAGTAAAAAAAGATCGGAAGAGATTCGATTCGATATCGTTTCGGTACTGTATAATGCCAATCAATCGAAAATCAATCACATTCGAAACGCATATACCACAATTGGATAAAAAAAAGGCTGTTTCAAAACGAAACAGCCTTTCAATCTTAATTCAGGATTAGTGACTTGCTAGGTAGCTGGCAACACCTTGATGTGTTCCTTGCATTCCTTCTTTACCTTTTGTCCAGTTGGCAGGACAAACTTCTCCTTTTTCTTCGTTGAATTGTAAAGCATCCAAAACACGGATTGCCTCATCAACATTACGGCCTAAAGGCAAATCATTAATCAACTGGTGGCGAATCATACCATTTTTATCAATTAAGTACAACCCTCTAAAAGCAATCATTGGACCATTAGCGGCCAAGTGTCCATTTTCATCATACTCATATTCTCCGAAAAGAACATCGTAATTAGTTGAAATGGTTTTTGTGGTGTCGGCAACAATTGGGTAAGTAATTCCTTGAATTCCACCTTGTTTTTTTGGAACCTGTAACCAACCCCAGTGACTTTGCTCTGTGTCGGTACTACAAGCGACTACAGCACAGTTACGTGATTCAAACTCAGCTAATTTCTCTTGAAATGCATGAAGTTCAGTTGGACAAACAAAGGTGAAATCTTTTGGATAAAAGAAAAACACTACATATTTTTTTCCAATGTATTGATCCAAGGAGAAATCATCAACGATTTCTTCGCCCATTACAACTGCTTTCGCTTTGAATGATGGGGCTTTTTTTCCTACTAATGGCATGGTATATTAAATTTTAAGTTTTAAATAATTAGGTGCAAAGGTAAAAAAGACAGGCTAAGTACAAGGATTTCTTTCCTTGAACTTAGCCTGAAATTCTAAAATTTTGTTATTCGAATCTTAGTTCTTAATTAATTTCTGAACGAAACTTTCCCCATTTGCATTTAACTTAACGAAATAGATACCTGCAGCTAATTCAGTTAAATCATAGGATTTTTTCATTTCATCCTTGTTTTTGAAAGAATCGGTTTTAAGAACCTGGTTTCCTAACATATCAGTAAACTCAATGGTGTAATCTGTTGGTGCATTGAATTTTACTTCAATTATCACTTGATTCTCGGTAGGATTCGGGAAAATATCAATATTCTGCAATCCCATTTCTTCAAATCCAATATAGGTAAATTCCAAGGTGTTGGATTTCAAAATACATCCATTGGCATCCGTAACAATCACATAGTAAACACCGGAGGAGGTTGCTTGGTAATCTTGACCAGTTGCACCCAAAATGATATTACCATTATAATACCATTGGTAGCTAATTGCTGGGGTAGAACTCAAAGTATTACCGGAAAAACTTGCAACCGGTGGTGTGCCATTAAATACATTCACTACTATGGCATTGGAACCTGTTGCAGGGGAACAGCCATTTTGATCTGTTACAACACAAGCATAGGCTCCCGCCGAATCAACAAAAAGGTTTTGAGTAGTACTTCCATCATTCCAAGTATAACTTTGATATCCGGAAGGCGCTGATAAGACAACTGAATTCCCTTCACAAAAGTTAGTTGGACCGTTTGCCGTAATTGTAATTGGATTTGGCAGGTTATGCACCACAACGTGAACCGAATCAGAGGTATTTATACAACCATTGTTATCCGTTACAGATACATAATAGTAACCTGACTGGGTAAAGGTTGCAGTTTCAGAAGTTCCACCGGAAGGGCTCCAAGCATAACTTACGAAACCACTCTGAGTGGATGCAGTTACGTTATCACCGGAGCAAATCTCAACTAAACCAGTAGGAGTAACACTAGGATTCGGCAATGCGAAAACATTTACTGAAATAGTATTGGAGGTTCCTGTACAACCACTTCCATCAGTAACGGTAACACTGTAGCTACCTGCATTAATAACATTAATAAAATTAGATGTTGAATTGTAATTGTTCCAAGAATAAGTAAGGTATGGTTGAGTTGTTGCTAAAATTACATTTCCTCCGGCACAAAATGACAAAGGTCCATCTTCAACAATGGTTGGAACAGGGGGTACACCTTGATTTAGAACAAAACTGGTTGTAGCTTGGCAACCATTTGCATAAGTAACTGTTAAATCATAAGTTCCAGGAGATGTTACACTAATAGACGGGGTGGTAGCGGAGTTACTCCAAGAATAAGTTTGAGCAGGAGATGCCGTTAAAGTTAAAGTTGCACCTGTGCATATTGTATTAGTACCTCCAGAACTTGTTACGGTTGGTACTGGAGAGCTTAATACATTAATAGAAGTAGCAACAGGTAATGATCTGCAACCATTGGCATCTGAGCCAGTTACTGTGAAAGAACCAGTATTTGAAACGGTAATGGTAGGAGCATTTTGGCCATTGGACCAGGTATAACTCAAGGCCCCACTAGCTGTTAAGTCAACTGTTTGTCCGGAGCAAAAACTAGTAGGACCGCTAGGTGTAACTGTAACTACAGGTAAAGCATTGATGGTTGTTGAAGCAGTGGCAGTGGTACTGCATTGAGTGATTGGATCAGTGTAGGTGTAAGAAATAATGTAATTTCCGGGTGCAATACTGGAAGGATTAAAGATGTTACCACTTACACCTTGACCGGAAAATATTCCGCCTGCAGGAGAACCAGTTAGAGGAACGCTAGGATCTGCTGCACAATAGGCAGGATTTAAGCCTGAGATTGTTACAACAGGGGCAGGTTTTGACAAAGCAAATGCTGATGTAGAAAAGTTGCTCCAGTTAGAGGTGGTTTGGGTTGTAAAGCTACCACTGGTTCCATTAGTTACAGTTCCCATATCTTCCCATTGCGGAAGATTTTGCCAATGTGCATTATTGCTGTAATTACCATCGTTTGCAGGAATATAAAAGAAAGTAATATTGGCAGGATTGGAACCATTAGACCGTTCAATGAGATGGTAGAACAAAGGATTAATATCACAAACAGTAATATCGCGTGTGGATCTGTTATAACCTTCCGTAGTAGCATCAACATTGGCCATTCTTACATCGAAAGATTGAGTTCCGGCAACAGTTGGTGTTATCTCAAGAGGTCTGTAACGAGGAGTACCTAATGCAGAACCCACCGGAAACAAATAAGGACTGTTGGTATTCATGGTACGGCTTAAACGACCAATACCGGTGCTACTTACGAAACCTGTGGTGAACAAAATTGCATTGGTGGCCGGATTAGTAACAAAATGTTTACTACCATTGGTAGCCAATTCCTGAGAACCTAAGTCCAAGGTATTGGTGGTGGTTGCGTCCAATGTTTGTGATTTAACGCCGGTACCGAGTAATTTCAAATTATAAAAACTGGTTGGTACGGTTCCGGTTATTTGCTGGGCAGCACCATTTAATTCTACCTTACTTTGGTCGGCGGTAAAAGTTCCGTTGTTAATCCAGTTTCCTCCTATAAAATAATTTCCGGCAGCACCACCTCCCGTTAAGGTACCTCCATTAGTTATATTCTGGTCTATATAAAAATCTCCGGCATTATCAATTAATCCGGAAGCATTGTCTACTGATGCATTCTTAACAACAACCAAACATCCCGGTTTGATATAAGCATTAGCTCCATTGTTAGTTACCAATTGAGAAAACACAGAATTTGTTGAAAGGAAAGAACCTAATCCAACCGCTGTGAAAAGTATTCTAGTAAAATTCATTTTCATCAAATGAGACTTGATTTGAAGATTTGGGTTTGAGAAAATTTCAAGCGTCAATAATACGAAATTTTAATTTCTAACAGCCGATTGGTGATAAGTAAAATAAAAAAAGGGCCAAAAGGCCCCTTTTATTTGAAAATCAATCATCTAAGCGACCACAGAAGGTCTGCGTCTAACCCCAAAATCATCGGCTAATTGTTCAATCAATTCCTTATTGGGTCTGTAGATCGGCTCATTGGGTATACTATCGTACAAATCCCATAGTTTTTTAGGATATTGTTTCCTACGGTTTTGAATCCATTGTGCCGTGTAGTAATATGAATAAATCACCCAATCGTTATCCTGATTAATGATTTTGTTATTGTTGAGTTTAATATACCTAATGAAGGTAGAAGCACACTTGTCATAATCACCCAACGAGAAGTAACCAATCATCAAACATGAAATAAAGCTATCCAAACTTTCGGAAAATGATAATTGCTGATAGGTAATTAAAGTTTCTTCCACTAACATCACTGCTGTTTTTCGCATTTCATTGGAACCCAATAAAAGCAAGGCAGCATAGTTCAAACGCAAATGAATCATATCATTCAAATGCTCCTTACCCCAGTTGGTATTATCCAATAAATACTTAGATCTTTCCTGCCAAGATGCTATATCCTTTTTGTCTTCCGGCTCAATAATCCGTTCAAAACCGGGTCGGTGGAGCATAGTATGATACTTTGACAAGTAATAAGTTCCTTTAATATTTGTGGCATACAGTTCAGGCAAATTGGCAAAGTATTTCCAGAATTTATAATAATGTGAGTAACTCAACAAGCGCTCCAATTCTTTTTTACCTTCCTTTTCACCATAATTATAATCAGGGAAATTCAATTTAAACAGGCTCAATCGAGTTCTAATTTCAGTTAAGAATGGCATGGTTACATACCCATACTTATTCAAATCACTTTCAAAATCCAACAGGTATTGTTGAGTTTCCGGAGAAAAGAACTCCGAAGGAGTAAAGTAATATTTGATAAATAAAATACAATACCTTGCATAGGAAGAAATGGCAAAGGAAGGATGATTAATGAAGTTATTGAAATAGGCTAGATGCTCATCCAACTTTTCTAACATATTGGTTCGGCGAGCGGTAATATTAAAATGAGTCTTAAAATAGACTTGCACCTCATTATACACCTTATTAGTTTCCAAAACCTCTACCAAACGACTATGCAACCTCAAACTTTCACCAAAGTTGTAATGTAAATAATTCTGTTGAGATAGAAAGGCTAAAACAGCAGTTTGAGTCCTGAAATCCTCTATCTTTTCTGCAATATCAAGTAGATTTTCAGCCAAAATATTTGCCTTTTCTAAGCGACCTGTATTAACCAAAACCTCCATTAACTCAATATTATGAGACAAAAACGAAGGATAATTTTTAGCTACCCAACCAGCCATTCGGAAGGTATAGGAAGCTAACTGATTAAAATTCAACTTACTACGACTATCATCCTTTCCATAAACCAACCTACACAGCATATCTCCACCTTGAAACGAATCCGGATCTCTGTCGATAGATTTCACCAACTTCAAAGGCAATAGCGCATTAGTCTCCTGTAAAAAACCCTTAAACTCTGCTAAATGAAAATCACTTAGCAATTTCACAAATTTTTCTATGGTTAATGGTTGAATCTTCTCATTTTTAATTTTCCTAGGCATGGGGGTTGATTTTGAAAATAAGATAACAAAGATCGAAAATTACTCGAACTAAACAAGCAATTTGAATAAAAAATAATATTAATAACCCTGGATTACCAAAACTCATCTGATATAATTCAGTATCCGTAAAAAAAACACTCAAAAAATAAATAAAAATACAACCATAATTCTGATTAACAAGCATTTAATCAATTCATAGAAATTTTTAATTAATAAAAAAACTCACACAACCAAGAACAAAATTAGTCTTTGAAGCCCAAATAAAGATTCATTACTAGACAAAACTATCCTGTCAAACCCCAAAATATTTCTTGATCCTGACAAAATTGGAAGTATAAACAGATTTAAAAATCGACTTTTTTTTCAAAGAAAAATTATAAACATCGGATTTCCTGCATCATTTTAATTCGATAGCCACTCAGAATTAAACTTCAAAGAATATCTATTTTATTTTGGACCCATCTAATGGATACCTAACTTAATAATCCATAAATTCTTCGAGTAAATCACTCCTAAATAGATTTGTAGCTAACAGAGCTTTAAGAAGATGATTGGAGCTTTCCCCAAAATCTGCAATAGAATTCTATTCAGGCTTGCGATTAGTTCAAATACAAGGATTTCAGAACGATTTTTACTTCAAAGTAGTTCACTTTTATTTCACCCAAAAATCAACCTGAAACCCCTGTCCTTATTATATTTGAAAGCCACATAACACTTCTATTGCAGATTTTATGTGTCATCTTTTCAAGCCAAAGGTTGCGATTGCATAAAATCCATTATTTTACAACCTTAGCCAATACAGGCAAATGCTTCTGCCTAAATCCATTTCAAACTTTAAGAAGGAAAGTTTTAGCAAAATCCCAACTTAGAATTCCCACACTAACTGCAATGTTTAGCGAATGTTTGGTCCCCAATTGCGGAATTTCAATAACTGTATCTGAAGCATCTACAACGAGTTGATCAACACCCTCGACTTCATTTCCAAAAACCAAGGCATAGGATTTATTAGGATCCCATTCAACTGTTTCAAGAGACCTACTTTTTTCGGCTTGCTCTACAGAACAAACAATAAAACCTTGTTCCCTGAGACTTTGGACAGCCTCCATGGTAGAACTTGTATAGAACCATTCAACGGTTTCGGTGGCCCCCAAGGCTGTTTTCTGTATTTCACGATGAGGCGGGGTAGCCGTAAAGCCGCAAAGGTATATGGCCTGAAAGCGAAACGCATCAGCAGTGCGAAAAACAGAACCAATATTATTTAAACTACGAACATTGTCTAATACCAACACCATTGGAAGCTTTGGTGCGATTTTAAACTCCTCGGCCTTTAAGCGCCCCAGCTCGGCATTCTCCAACTTCCTCATGTTTTAACCTTTTAGAGATTTACCTATCAACAAACCAGACAAAATAAGCAATAATACCCCGGAAAATAAACGAATCCACTTATAACTTTTAGGATTGACTAGCTGCCTGGCTCGTTTTGCATAGTATGCTTTAACCATGTCTAGAATGGTTGCAGTTCCTATACAACTTGTAAAATAAATAAAAATAGATTGTGGTTGAGAATTATAGGATTTCATGGCAAGCCCAACGGTAGTAAACCAAAACACGATGACCGAAGGATTAGAGGAATTAAGCAAAAAAGACTTAATCGCTAAGCCAACAGCATTTTTGGCATTGAGCGGTTCAGGTTCATTTTCGAGGGGATTTTTTTTAGAAGTTAGTATGGAAACGGCAAATCCCAAAACGAGGATACCACCAACGATACCCATCCAATATTGAAAGGTTGGATCGAGCATAAAATTACCCAAACCATACCAGGCAAGCAGAATATAAGAAACATCGGATGCTAGAATTCCAATTTCTAAAATCATAGCAGCCCTAAAGCCAAACCTCATGCTTGTATTAATAAGCAAAAAAAAGACAGGGCCTATCAAAATACTAATGATTAAACCCAGAAGAATACCATCAACTGCAACCAAAATTTAACTACTTAATTTATTACGCTCGTTCTGCACAAAGTTAATCCAATCTTCAAACAATTCGGGTTTCATGACCCTTGGGAATTTATTTTGACCACCTTCTTTTCCCATTTTCTTCATCCATAGATCAAAAAAATCGCGAGGAACAATGTCAACCTTAATCTCCTTCAATGCGGATTGCCTTTCCACAGCATAATCATCATTCAGTTCTGAAAGAGCATTATCAAGTAAAGCGGCTACTTTTTTAGAATCAATATCAAGGTTGGTTCCAATAAACCAATGGTGCATAAATCCTGTTTCAGCTTTTTTCCCACATACCGTAAATTCATTCATTTGAATTCCGGTTTCTTCAGTAAGTTTTTGAATGGCTCTATTCATATTATCTACACTCAGATGCTCTCCGCAAAGACTCAAAAAATGCTTAGTACGTCCGGTAATTTGAATTTCGCATCTCTCCAAGTCCGTAAAACGGATGGTATCTCCAATCAAATAGCGCCAGGTTCCTGCACAGGTACTCATAACCAAGGCATACTCTTTTCCTAATTCCACCTTATTAATACTCAAGGATTTGGCATCTTCTTTAAATTTACCATCAGAATCAAAATTAGATTCATCGAATGGAATAAATTCAAAATAGATTCCATTGTTCAGGAGCAATTGCATTCCTTTGGCATCCTTTCGATTCTGGAAAGCGATAAACCCTTCCGAAGCCAGGTAGGTTTCCAAAAAAATAATTGGTTTACCCAGCAATTGATTAAAACTTGACCGATAGGGCTCAAAAGATACCCCTCCGTGGACAAACACTTGAAGGTTAGGCCAAACTTCATGAATATGCTTAACCTTGTGGTAGGCAATTACCTTTTCCAAAACAATTTGCAACCAAGCAGGCACTCCAACAATAATTCCAATATCCCAATCTGCACTGCTTCGCATAATTTCATCCAGTTTCACACTCCAATCTTTTTCAGAAGCTATTTCTCTTCCGGGCTTATAAAATGGTTGAAACCAAAAGGGAATATTTCCTGCACTAATTCCACTCAAATCTCCTTCATAGTAGCTGCCTTTGTGATTCAAATCTATGCTCCCGCCAATCATAAGAATATCCTTTTCAAATAAAGATTCAGGCAAATTGTATTCTGCCAGGGAAATGAGTTGTTTTAATCCTACCCTGGTAATGGATTTTATGGTATCCCGAGTAATTGGAATTCGTTTGCTGGCGCTATCGCTGGTTCCTGAACTTAAGGCAAAATACTTTATTTGACCGGGCCAAGTGACATCCCTTTCCCCTTTTAAGGAACGATGCCACCATTGCTCCTGAATTTTATTGTAATCGAAAAGAGGCACACTGGATCTAAACTGAGAAATTGGATCTGTTGAGTTTAATATAGACCTAAATCCAAAGGCTTTACCAAAACTAGTTTGCTTTGCTTTGGTAAGTAATTTAACCAACGTACGCTGTTGAAGAATAAATGGATCTCGGGGAATACCTATTTTGCCAACTCGGCTACCAAATGTAATGGCTCGTTTTAATGTTCTTCCAATAATTGCCATACCTTAAATTAAGAAGATCAAAGGTAAACTTTTCCTATTGGTATCAACCTAGGAAAGAAGTTAACAAAATTGTCTATTCCAAAACAAATGGAATGGATGGTGAATTATCAAAGTGCAAAAAGTAAAAACCTTGAAGACATTTAGGATTTTCAATTAACCACTTACCATCGGAATATTTGAAATTAAATTCTGAACTTAAATCTCTTCCCAACACATCTAACACCGTGGGTTGGTCCTTTGATCCAATTAAGGTTGAGGAATTGGAAAAAGGATTAGGCATCAAGTTCCGGGAATTATATGGAATCTGTTCAACTCCGGTTGGACAGCCTAATTGGGTGTTTAGGTATTGAACACGTTCGGAAATAAATGATTTTAATCCGGGCGTTTGATTAACCGTATTGTTGATATTATCTTCGAACTGAGAATTGGAATACATTTTATTGGGATCTGAATAGTAATCTGCCCTTATGCGATTAGCCAAGGAATCAATTTGAGGCTCCAGGTTTCCGCTGTTAAAATCGGATTGAATATAGGAACAGATTTGGTCTTTCAACCGTTGACGATAGTCACTATCTGCAAGAAGTTTATTATTTAGCGGTCGATTTGTGGCTGGCGTTGGAATATAATCATATGCCAAACTAGACATGGTTGTATTTTGTAGTCCCCCGGGATTAAAATTACCAAAGGATTCGTTCACATCCCACATAATCCATTGGAAGAACTGAAGGGAGTCATCATGATAAATGTAATAATTATGTCCTGAACCGGTGTAACTGTCGAGATTGACAAACAAAACATTGGCAGCCCAATAGCGAATGTATTGTTCTACATTCAGGGTAGCTTCCAAAGAATCTTTCCAAACCGATGCAGCTTCATTATTGAGATTGTCAATCAAACGAACTAAATCAGACCAATCCTGTGATTCATTTGTTTTCTTTTCATACTTATCATAATACTGCGATTCTTGAGCCCCATACCATCTCAAATCACCTGTTGGATCGCCTTTATACAGATTTCCACCTTTATTATTGAATCTTGTTTTGCAAAAAATTTTTCCAACTTGTTCAACACAAGTATAGAAACCCCAGAACTCGTTATTTAAATAAACCTTTGCATAGGTACATCGAGGGGCATTAATACCATTTCTTTTGCAAAAATCAAGGCACATTTTTTCCCTTAACATAGTCGGATCTTTGAATCCATTATTGAGGTTCAAAGTCGTAATATCATGAAAGTCAGCCGTATCTACATATTCATCAAAACTAACTTTTATAGATTTCTTTACCCCGGGATAGGTCGTAAATGAGGAATTACCTTTCAATTGAACACCAATTGGAGAGGGGAATGCTACACCGTCTATTTCTACGTTTGCTTGCATCATCAGATCGGTGTAATAATTGGCAATTAAACTGTCCCAAAAGGATGGTTGAGTAAAGGTAAATTTAAAGACATGAATATCAGGCGAGTTAAAAATTGCATCGCCATTGTTATTAAATTGAGCCTTCAAACTAGTGGCAGATAAAAATACAACGCTAAAAATTGCGAAGACAAATTGGAAAAGGAATTGCTTTGTTAAATTCATGTTAAATTTAGACGAAAGTAAGCAGAACTGGTTTAATGCGACTAAATTTCGGTTGAAAGTTTTCTAAAATTTCCCTTTCAATTGCTTTTGAATTTGGATATGTTTGTGGGCTATGTTCAAATACAGTATTCTTTTATTGGTTATTGCCCTAGTGTCGGTAGCACCGATGACTGTATGGTCGCAAAACGACATTGAAGAACTAAAAAAGGAAAACCTGATTGAAAAAAAAATAGAAAATATCGCTGAAGGTACAGATGACGAAACAGACTTTACTAACCTGATTGACGACTTAGTTGAAATTGCTAAGAACCCTATTAATTTAAATTCTGCCAGTAGAGAAGACCTGGAACAATTGAATCTATTGGACGAAGTCCAAATCAACAACTTATTGGCTCACATTGCAAAAAATGGAAAGCTCATGAACTTGTATGAACTTCAATCTATTGATGGTTGGGATTTAAATACCATCATCAATCTGAGACCTTACATTGAAGTTAAGGACAATACAGACGTAGCAAGGTTAAGTTTTAAAAACATTTTCAAAAACGGAAAAAGTCAATTCTTTACTCGGTATCAACAAATACTTGAAAAATCAGAAGGCTACCAACCTGCATCTGATAGCTTGCTCCAGGCCAGTCCTAATAGCAGGTACGCCGGCAGCCCATACCGATTATATACCCGATATGTTTTTAAATACTCTACCAACCTGCAATTTGGAATTACAGCTGAAAAAGACGCAGGTGAACAGTTTTTTAAAGGCAATCAAGCCCAAGGTTTTGACTTTTATTCCGGCCATTTTATTTTAAAAAATGCCACTTCCTGGTTAAAAACCTTGGCAATAGGCGATTATCAAGCTCAATTCGGACAAGGTTTAACTGCATGGACCGGTTTAGCATTTGGAAAAACGGCTGACCCTTACAGTATAAAACGCAATGCAATTGGTATTAGACCCTATACTTCAGTTGATGAAAATCGCTTTTTGAGAGGAGGGGCAGCAACTTTTAGATTGTGGAAATTTGAATTAACTGGTTTTTATTCCTACAAAAAAATTGATGGAAATTTAACCGCAGCAGATTCCACCAACGATGCCGATGTTCAGGTTACTAGTTTTGACCAAAGTGGATACCACCGAACGGTTTCTGAAATGGACAATAGAAAAACCATTCAGGAAAGAATGGCAGGAGGTCATCTTTCTTTCAAGTATAAAACTTTGAACCTAGGTTTTACTGGAGTAAATTATAAGTACTCACGCGAGATTCAAGCTAATGACGACCTTTATAACCAGTTTGAACTAGCTAAACAAAGCAATTCAAACTATGGAATTGATTATTCCTACACTTTTCGAAATTTAAATCTTTTTGGAGAAACTTCCATGAGTCAAAATGGGGGTTTAGGTTCAATCAATGGCCTTTTTTGGATGCTGGATCCCAAGCTTACTTTAATTGCAGTTAGACGAGATTTTCAACCAAAATTTCAAAGCAGGTATTCCAATGCCATTACAGAAAACACATTGGCAGCAAACGAAAGTGGAACCTATGTAGGTTTTAGAGCCTATTTGGGAAAAGGTTGGGGTCTGCAAGGTTATGCCGATTATTTTACCTTCCCATGGTTAAAATACCAAATAGATGCTCCTAGCCGAGGTTGGGATTATTTACTTCAAGTTAATTATACTCCCAGCAAATCCTTTGACGCCTATTTCAGAATTAGACAAAGACAAAAACAACGCAACCAAACCGAAGTTGAAGAAGGAATTCCGGGGTTGGTTAACCTGGATCAAACTAATTTCAGATTCAATATTTCCTACAGAGTTTCACCTTCCATAAAATTAAGAAATCGAATAGAATATGTTCTTCTAAAAAACACAAGCGGCCAATGGGAAAAAGGTTTTATGATGTACCAGGACGTCAGTTATTCTGCCGTTGGAAGCCCAATTACCATCTCAGCCAGGTACGCCTTATTCGATACCGACAGCTACAATAGCCGGATTTATGCCTATGAAAACGATGTACTTTATGCCTTTTCCATTCCTGGATTGTATTACCGAGGCAGCAGGTATTATGTTACCCTGAAGTACCATGTTTGGAGAGGAATTGATTTGTGGCTAAGGTTTTCTCAAACAGTATACTCCAATCAAACGGAACAAGGAAGCGGCATCAGTTATATCTCCGGTTCAACTCGTTCCGAAATTAAAGCTCAAGTTCGTTTCAGCTTTTAATTTCTTATACCGATTACAATAAGGCCAACTAGCTGGAAACAACCTATTTTTTAATTCTTTGTATGCGGGCCCCCTCCGCCCATCCAGCTTTTTTTTTAAAGCCAAATCAACCTGCACGGGCGTTCGGGTCACGCTATCGGCTGTAGTCCTCGGCCCCCTAGGCTAAAGCCGTAGTGGGCCTGTGGGCTACTTGCCTCTATCGTTGCCCGAGGCGCAATTTATAAGTTAAGTGTCAAATCTATTCTGTCAAGGTATCTATGAGGTTCCTGCAAGTTGGAAGATCCCTAGCCTTAGGAAATAGCTAAAATTTCAACAAATTATAAACCCTCCAAGGATTTCTCATCCCCTTTTTTTGCAACAATGTAGTTCCCGATAATCAAATAATCCATATCGGCTCGATCAAAACTCCAAACAGCATCGTATGGGTTACATACAATAGGTTCTCCCTTAATATTGAAAGAAGTGTTAATTAAAACCGAATAGCCGGTCTCTTCCTTAAATGCCTCTAACAAATCACGCATCTGAGGGTTTTCAGTTTTATTAACCGTTTGAATTCGAACCGTATTATCCACATGAGTTATTGCCGGAAGCTTCTGCCTGTACTCCTCCAAAACATCATACACCACCAACATATACGGATTGGGGAAGCTACTATCAAAATATTTACCACAATCTTCTTCCAGAACTATGGCTGCAAAAGGTCTAAATCCTTCTCTAAATTTCACTCTGGCATTCAGAATATTCTTCATATCCAGATTCAATGGACTTGCAATAATACTTCTATTACCCAACGCCCTCGGGCCAAATTCCAATCGCCCTTGAAACCAGCCTATAATCTTATTCTCCGCCAACTTTTTCGCAGCAAATTTGGCGTAGTTAGTTTTGGTTTTAACATATGGCAAATCAAATTGTCTAATTGCTTTTTCATACGCATCATCCTGATAACCGGGACCTAAAAAGGCCGTATCCATAATGTATTCCCGTTTCCGGTTTAAAACGGCATGGTTCAATAATAAGGCACTCCCCATAGAGGTTCCACTATCACCGGCAGCAGGTTGTATAAAAACATTCTTAAACAACCCTTCCTTTGCAATTAATCCATTGGTTACACTGTTCAATCCTACCCCTCCGGCAATGCATAAATTCTCTGATTTGGTTGTCTTTTTTAAATACCTAACGGCATGAAGTAAAACATCTTCTACAATTCGTTGTGCCGCTGCAGCCACTTCCAATTCCTTTTCCGTCCAATCTTTACCCTGGGATTTTGATGGCCCAAACAAGGCAGTAAACTTCTCACTAACCCCACTCTTCCTGGTATAATGGTATGAAAAATAACTCATATCCATTTTAAATCCTCCGTCGTCTGTTAGTTGAAACAGCTTTCGCATTTGGGCATATGTTTCCGTATTTGGATTTCCATAGGATGCTAACCCCATCAATTTTCCCGGACCTTCAATTAATTTAAAACCTAAGTGTCTGGAAATTGCTTGATAAAAAGCCCCTAAAGAATAAGGGGTTTCAATGCTCGAGAGTTTTTGTATGGCATTACCTTTTCCATGCGCCAACAAAGAGGTAGTCCACTCCCCTGCCCCATCGGTTGTTAATATAGCAGCATCTTCGTAAGGGGTTGGATAAAAGGCGCTGGCTGCATGACAAAGATGGTGTTCCATTAAATGAAACTGGAACTTATTATTTCCCGGAAAAATCTGTTGGAGGGTTTGAGGAATTTTTCTCATTTGCCCTAAATAATTCAACATCCCCAAATTTTCTTCCACCGAAAAACTCCTTTGTTCCATTAATAAAGATGGCACCTTATCCCAAAACTTCAATAAAAAGACAGGAATCTTGGAATAGGAAATGGAAGGCTTCCAAAAAAAGGTTACATGATCAACATCGGATAAAGAAAGTCCTGCATGATCTAAACAAGCCCGAATGCTAGCTTCAGGGAGACCACCGAAATGTTTTTTCCTATTAATCCTTTCTTCCTCTACTGCAAATACAAGTTTATTGTCAATAATCAAACTGGCAGCAGAATCATGCCCATAACAATTAAAGCCTAAAATTACCATTCATCAATACACTAGTGGGTTTACAATCCACAAAGAAACAAAAGAAGACCCTTAAATTGAAATTTAATCGCTTTGATTTTTTTTTGAAATGTAAAATTCAGCAACTTAGCAGCCTTCATGGTTTTCAGCAGCATCGTTTTCATTTTGTATTTCCTGCCGGTTTTTCTGTTGGCATATAAAATAGCTGACAGGAAGTATAAAAACCTGACCCTTCTTTTCTTTAGCATAGTCTTCTACAGTTGGGGGGCTCCAAAATTTATTTTTGTCATTCTTGGAACCACCTTTCTTGATTTCCACTTGGTAAAATGGATGAATCGAAGCGAGAATCCCTTGCATCGAAAAATTATGTTATCTCTTTCCGTTGCAGTTAATCTAGGTTTGCTTTTCTATTTTAAATATTCCAACTTCTTCATCGACAATGTCAATCAGGCCTTAGGATTATTTGGTTTTAATGGTATTGTTTGGACCAAACTAATTCTTCCCATTGGAATTTCTTTTTACACCTTTGAAACAATTACCTATGTGGTGGATGTCTATCGCAAAATCCACAAACCTCTCCAAAATTTCTGGGATTATCTGGTTTACATTTTACTCTTCCCAAAACTTATCGCCGGGCCAATTGTTAGGTATCACGACCTGGCCGATCAAATCAAAGACCGACAATTATCCGAAACTTCCGACAACTTTTTAATTGGGTTTTACAGGTTTGCCATTGGTTTAAGCAAAAAAGTCCTTATCGCAAATCATATGGGACAGCATGCCGATATTCTGTTTACCTGGAACTATGCCGACTTGGATACCTGGAGGGCTTGGTCAACCATTTTGGCCTATACTTTCCAAATCTATTTCGACTTTTCAGGATACTCCGATATGGCTATAGGAATATCACAAATGATTGGGTTTAAGATTCCTGAAAACTTTAACAATCCTTACACCGCCATCAGCATCACCGATTTTTGGAGAAGGTGGCATATTTCGCTTGGAAATTGGATGAGAGAATACCTATACATCCCATTGGGTGGAAATAGAGTAAATTCAAAATTTCGTCTTTACCTAAACTTATGGTTAGTTTTCCTCGCATCCGGTCTATGGCATGGCGCTTCCTGGAGTTTCGTTCTGTGGGGTGCATACCATGGTTTATTCTTGGTTCTGGAACGAATGTTTCTTGGAACATTTTACAACAAACTTGGAACCTGGATTCCTCGGATTATTACCTTTTTCTTGGTTTGTATCGGTTGGGTTTTCTTTCGTATTGACCATATCGGTCTTGCCTGGGAATTTACCAAACGATTATTAGCATTCGATTTCCATGATTTCCCCGTCTTCGATGCCGAAACTAATTTTTATTTCATCCTAGGTTTCATTTTTTCCTTTTGGTCGGCCTTTCCAATTTTACATTCCATTCAAAACGAAATCTATTTCAAACCTTACGGAATCGGAAAACATCTCCTGGTTTTCATCCTATGCTTTGGCTTAATCTTAGTTAGTATTGCCAATATCACCGGATTTAATTTTAACCCATTTATTTATTTTAGATTCTAACATTGAAAAATTGGGAAAAACATATTAAAACCGGATTAGCCTATCTGCTTCTGATGCTTTTGTTTTGGCCAATTATTCAAAAAAGCAATCATTGGGTTAAACTTGAACCCCTCAAAGGTGCCATCGTCGAACCCGAAAATACCCAATTTTCATGGGGAGATTGGATGAATGGAAATTACCAAGAAAAAAAGGAAAAATACCTCAACGAAAAATTTGGATTTCGCTCCTTCTTTATCCGTTTGAACAACCAAATCGGCTACGACCTTTTCCATAAAGCTAGAGCAAATGGGGTAACCATTGGAAAAGAAAACTGCTTGTTCGAGCAAAATTACATCAAAGCCTATTATGGTGAAGATTTCCTGGGCCAAGACTCCATCCGGGAATTGTTGCTCCAGGTTAAATTTCTTCAAGATACCTTAGCCAAGCAAAACAAAACCTTGCTCCTCATACATGCCGCCGGCAAAGGCTCCTTCTTCCCCGAACTCTTTCCCGAATCAGAACTACGTACCAATAAAATTGGAACTACCAACCATAAAACCATGGTAAAAATCGGGGCCGAACTCGGTATTAATCAATTGGACTTTAACACCTACTTCGTTCAACAAAAAAACAAATCAAAATACCCATTGTAT